>CAZZMF010000010.1:0-4301 GCA_964655255.1 uncultured Sphingobacteriaceae bacterium | reverse complement strand
CAGCAAAGCGCTGGTTGATCGCTGCAAACTGCTGATCAGTGCGCTCCCTTTCAGCAGCCAGTCGCTGATCTATGAAGGTGATCAGGTCAGCAAAGCGCTGGTTGATCGCTGCAAACTGCTGATCAGTGCGCTCCCTTTCAACAGCGAACTGGCGTTCCATTTGCTCGCGCAGGTAAGCAAACTGTTGATCAGTGCGCTCCCTTTCAACGGCGAACCGCTTTTCTATGAATTCTCGCTCTGCTTTGAGACGCTCAGTTAGGGTTTTTTCATACAACTCCCGCTCTTGGGCTAAACGCTGCGAGAGTTCTATGCGGAACTTTTTCAGGGACTTGGCAATTCCATTATGCAGGCTAGCTTGCCGAAAAGCTGCCTGCCAAAATGCCAGCATCGCCTCATCCATCTGCACTCCATACGCTTCCGCCAGTTTGCGCAGCGCCTTAAGCGTCATGTGCTTCAAATATACAAAACTCAGGAACCTGATGAAGCTCCTTGTATGATGTAGGGCTTTCAGTAGCTTTGCGAGGTGGAGACAGAAAATCCATGGCAGACCCTTTCCTCACGCCTTATCTACGACAATCCGTGGATAACTGTCCGCGAAGATCAAGTCATAGACCCCAGTGGCAAACCGGGCATTTATGGCGTCGTCCATTATAAGAACCTTGCGTTGGGTGCCATTCCTATAGATGAAGAGGGCTACACTTATCTTGTGGGGCAGTATCGCTATCCTTTGAATCTCTATTCTTGGGAGATTCCCGAGGGGGGTGGGAAAATAGGGGTGGATCCGCTGGCAGAGATTCAGCGCGAGTTATGGGAAGAGACGGGGCTAAGGGCGCGCTGTTGGAAACTCCTTTTGCGGATGCACCTCTCTAATAGCGTCTCTGACGAACTGGCACTGATTTATTTGGCATGGGGACTTGAGCCGGGGAAAGCGCAACCCGAGTCTACCGAGCGCCTTTCCCATTTGCGTTTGCCCCTGTATGAAGCCATAGAGTGGGTCCATGCAGGGAAAATCACGGATTCCCTTTCGGTGGCTGGGCTGCTATATGTGGAAAACCTCCTTCATCGGAAAGCCCTAACTTTGCCGCTCGCATGCTCAGACATAGGGCATTTATCCTGACCCTTTTGGGGATATTTTTCGCTATTGTCCTGTACAATCTGTACTGGGTCGTAGAACGTTTTCGCGTAGAGAGCAAGCTTGGGCGCATGACGCCCGAAGACCGCAGCGCTTGGCTCAAAGATAGCGACAACTACAGGTACTATCGGCGCGCTGTAGAAAACTCCTTTACGCTGGGGCTGGACTTGCAAGGCGGCATGTATGTGACGCTGGAAGTCGGTGTAGAGGACATTCTGCGGGGGCTGTGTGAAGTGCCTAATGACACGCTTTTTCAGCAGACGCTCGCAGAAGCGGTTCGCCGCTATCGCCGAGGGGAAGGCAACCTCGTAGACCTTTTTGCGAAAGTCCTCAAAGAGAGAAGTCCCAATACGACGCTGGCGCAGTTTTTTGCGGGTCCGAAGCTGGGGGTTGCCTATGATGCCAAAGACAGTGAAGTCCTTTCCAAGCTTCGCCAAGAGGTAGAGGATGCGGTGGACAGGACTTACAAAATCCTACGGGTACGGATAGACCAGTTTGGTGTAGTCTCCCCAAACATCCAGCGGCAGCCGGGCACCGGACGGATTCTTTTAGAGCTGCCAGGCGTCAAAGACAGCGAACGCGTGCGGCGTCTCCTGCGCACGACAGCGCAACTGGAGTTTTGGCCCACCTATACCATCAAAGAGGTCTTTCCCCTCCTGCAAAAAGCCAACGAGAAAATAGCAGCCCTTCAAGCAGGCAAATCCACTGATACTACCCAAGCACCCGATACTACCGCTAAGCCGACGGAAACGCCGACCTCTACGGAAGAGTTGCTCTTAGGGCAGAAAAAGCCAAGGTCAGACGCTGACACCTCAAAATCCGACACTGCTTTGACTGAAGAGGAGAAACGCAAGCGCTTTGAGAAAGAGAATCCGCTTTTCTCTGTGCTTATCCCGCCTCAAAACCCTCCGGAGAATAGCCCGGTCGTCGGATATAGCCGCATCGCTGACACCGCTTCGGTGAATGCCTACCTGCGCATGCCAGAAGTGCAAATGCTCTTTCCGGATAACCTTGCCTTTGCTTGGACGGTCAAACCTGAACAAGAAGGCTCCGATGTCCTGACCCTTATTGCCCTGAAAGTCAACCAGGCTCGTCAAGCCCCCCTTACAGGCGAAGTCATAGAAGATGCACGGCAGGACTTCAATCCTGATGACGGGCGCCCGATGGTCACCATGCGCATGAATGCCGAAGGCGCCCGCCAGTGGAAACGCCTCACAACTGATTACTTAGGTAAGTCTATCGCCGTCGTACTGGATGGGTATGTCTATACCTATCCCGTGGTCCAAAGCGTCATAGCTAATGGCAACTCTCAGATTACGGGCAACTTCACAGTGGAGGAAGCCAAAGACCTCGCCAACGTCTTGAAAGCTGGACGGCTCCCCGCTGCTATCCGCATAGAGGCTGAGGAGATCGTAGGACCTTCTCTCGGGGAAGTTACGATACGCCAAGGGATCATAGCGCTGTCGCTGGCTTTTGTGTCTATTTTGCTCATCATGTGGCTTTTTTACAGCACCGCTGGGCTGATAGCGGATCTGGCGCTCCTACTGCTTGTGCTATTCATGACCGGCGTTATGGCAGCGATGAATGTAGTCCTAACGCTACCAGGCATCGCCGGGATCGTACTTACCCTCGGGATGGCAGTGGATGCCAATATCCTGATCTATGAGCGGATACTGGAAGAGCTTCGCCAAGGTAAATCCCTCAAAGGCGCCATAGAAGGCGGCTTCAATAGCGCCCTCTCCGCTATTGTAGACTCCAATCTCACTACGCTGATAGCGGGGATTATCTTGTACATTTTTGGGATTGGACCGATACGCGGCTTTGCGGTGACCTTGATTATTGGGATTATTGGTACGCTTTTGACTGGGGTGATTATCACGCGGCTTCTGGTAGAAGGGGCTTATGCCTCTCCGAAATGGAATAACCGTCTGCGTTTCCGCTCGCCTGCGGTAGAGCGGCTGATGGGACGGATTCCGGAGTTCAACTTTGCCCGTCAGTACCCTTATAGCCGCTGGGTAGTCTTGGCGCTTGTGCTTGGGGGTATAGCGGCTATTTTCGGGGTGGGCATACGGCAAGGGCTGGAGTTTACAGGGGGGTATCAGTTTCAAGTATCGTTGTCTCGTCCCGCAGATCTGGACGCTCTACGGGCTGACCTCACAGAAGCTTTCAAGGGCAATACCCCCGTCATCAAAACCGTAGGCGCTAAAAATGACATTCTAATCAGCACCAGCTACCTGTACGATCAGCCTAACATGCAGTCCCAAGTAGAAGCCGACCTGCTCAAAGGCATTCAGAAACGACACGCCGATGCTAATCCTCAGATTATCCGCTCAGCGCTCATCGGTCCTACAATAGCTGAGGATATTCGCTCCAGTGCATTTACCTCGGTGATCTTTGGAATAGTGGGTATTGCCCTGTACATCCTGCTACGCTTCCGGAGCATAGCCTATTCTGTGGGGAGTGCGGTGTCCCTCATAGCGACAGTATCAGTGCTACTGGGAATATATGCAGTTTTGAGCCGGGCAGACTTACTGCCTTTTAGCTTAGAAGCTAATCAAGATACCATCGCCGCAGTCCTGACAGTGATAGGATATGTGATCAACGATGCAGTGGTGCTTTTTGACCGCATCCGTGAAGAACGGTCTCGTCCAGGGGCAGAGGCGGATGTTGCTGTACTACATAGCCGAAGTATCAATCTGGTGCTTTCCCGCACCATCCTGACGACGATGACTTCGGCTATGGTGGTGCTGATTCTGCTTCTGATAGGCGGGGAGAATACCAAGGGCTTTGCGCTGCTTCTTCTTTTGGGCTTCATAATAGGGATTTTCTCTACCATTTATGTGGCGAGCGACATTTCTGCGATGGTATGGGCGCGTCTGGCGCGCCGGCGGAAAGCTCAGCCTGCTCCTACTCGTTGAAGCCCTCCTCCTAAGTGGGTGTGGTGGTGGGGGCAGTAGCGAAGAGTTGGATACCCCGACCAGCGGACGCGTCCGAATCGCCGCTGATGTGAGTCTCAAGCCTGCCTTAGATGCCGTAGTGGAGCAGTTTCATCGCACTTATCCTAAAGCCCACATAGAGATAGTCTATACCTCCGAAGCCGAAGCCGTAGCAGGCTTATTAGCAGATAGCTTCCGAGTCGCTATCGTGCCGCGTGACTACACCCCAGAGG
>CAZZMF010000009.1:0-13204 GCA_964655255.1 uncultured Sphingobacteriaceae bacterium | reverse complement strand
GCGTGTATTTGTGGCAGGCGGGCAAGACTATGAAAGAACCCTCCCGAGAGACCTATCTTTATGCAGAAGCAGAAAAGCAGCTCGGGTGCCGCCCTTATCTTATCAGTGCCGGCGTATCGTTGGATGCCAATAAGAATCAAGTGCGGGAATACCTTTTTTCCTGCGATTCGGCTCTTACGGCGGCGCATCGTCGCTTTATTTGGATGGAAGTTCGGCAGAAAAAAGTCCATATCCTCCTCTGGCACACAGAAGAAGGCTTCAAAGTTGGTTCTGGTCCGGCGGGGTTAGAGGCGGTCAGTTGGTTGATAGACCGGGCGGGGGATAAGCTGCTTGCCCTTCCTGTGGTAGGGGATACCTTTGCAGAGCCGTTAGAGATTGTATGGGACAGACAAAAGGAAAGCTTGTCACTCGCCGCGCCGTCGGACTGAAGGGCATAGAAGTGTATGGACATGTGGGTTTTTTCCCCGAGGAGCGGAAAATGGGGCGGCTTTTCCGCTTGGACATTCATGTCGAATACACCGTTTCTGAAGTAGGGGACGCCCCACCCATAGATTATCGGGAGATCGCCGACATGGTCAATCAAACCTTTGCCCAGGAGGGGATTTTGATAGAGCATATTGCGCAGGCGCTCGCAGAAGCTATCTTGGAGCGGTGGGCGCCTGTGGAAAAAGTGCATATAGCCGTTCATAAGGTTCATCCGCCTGTCGGTATCTTAGCAGAAAGTGCATATGCTTATGTGGAAATGGAGCGTAGTTAGCTTAGGGCTGCTTCTTGCGCAGAAGTGGGATACCTTGGTCGTGATAGAGACGCCGTATGGGGTAATGCGCATGCAGCTTTTTCGGCAGACGCCGCAGCACCGAGCGAACTTTCTCAAGCTGGCGAAGGAGGGGTTTTTTGATGGGACTACGTTTCATCGGGTGGTACCGGGCTTTGTTATTCAGGGCGGCGACCCCAACTCCAAGGATGAGGACCCTAATAACGACGGCATGGGCGGACCGGGCTACACTATCCCGGCGGAGATACATGCTGATCTCAAGCATGTTCGGGGGGCTGTGGGGGCTGCGCGCATGGGGGATGCCGTCAATCCTTCCCGCGCCTCTAATGGAAGCCAGTTCTACATCGTCGTCGCTGCGAATGGCGCGCCGTTTTTAGATGGGAGCTACACCGTTTTTGGGCAAGTCTTGGAGGGGATGGAGGTCGCAGACAAAATCGTCGCTGTGGAAAGAGATGCGCGTGACCGCCCCCTCCAAAATGTGCCTATGAAGGTTCGCTTAGAAAGGCACAAGGTCAAAGCCCTCCTCAAGCGTTATCCCAATGCCTATCGGCTATAATGCTATAGCGCTCACAGACAAAGGGCGTCTGCGTCCCAATAACGAAGATCGGGTGGCTCACTTCCAAACGCGGCAAGGGGCGATTTGGATGGTATGCGATGGGATGGGAGGACACGCCGCCGGCGAAAAAGCCGCAGAACTCGCCGTGCGCGCCGTAGCCGATTACTTTCATAAAGCCCCTGATAAATCCCCTTACAAACTCTTAGAAGAAGCGCTTTTTGAGGCGAATCATGCCATTTACACCGTCGCCCAAGCCAATCCCCAGTACCGCAAAATGGGTACGACCTGCGTGCTGGCGCTATTTCAGGATGGAAAAGTCTATTATGGGCATGCGGGCGACAGTCGGTTGTATCATTATCGTAAGGGGCGCCTCCAACAGAAGACCGTGGATCATTCGTATGTGCAGTTTCTTATCTCGCAAGGCATGCTCACGCCCGAGCAAGCGGAGTTTCATCCGCGTCGGCATATTATTTTGCGGGCGATAGGTCTATCTCCTCGTCCGGAGCCAGAGATAGCCCCAGAGCCGCTTGAAGTTCAGGGAGGGGACATGCTGCTCCTCTGTAGCGATGGGCTCACGGGCATGGTCTCAGACCAGCGCATAGCGGAGATTATGGGACTGCGGTTGCCTTTGGCGCAGCGAGCCAAAGAGCTTATCCGTGAAGCCAACGATGCCGGTGGTGTAGATAATATCAGCGTGATCCTCGTAGAGTTTCAGGAAAAGTAGAGAGCTTTGCGGGGATGCAATATGAGCTATATCGTAGCCGTGCGCCTTTGCGGATAGGTCTGGCTGGTGGTGGGACGGATGTGAGCCCATATGCCGATACTTACGGCGGGGCTGTCTTGAATGCCACGATTTCTTTGTATGCGCATGCAACCATAGAGCCATTAGCAGAGCCATTTGTCATTTTATCGGCAGCAGACCGAAAAGAAGAAGTCAAACTCCCCGCTACTGAAGAACTTCCCTTGGAAGAGCCTTTGCTGCTCTTGCGCGGCGTGTATAATCGTATCATCCGTGATTTTGTAAAGCAACCGCTACCCATACGGCTCACGACTTCGGTAGATGTGCCGCCCGGATCGGGGCTGGGAACCTCTTCTACGCTTGTGGTAGCAGTCATAGGTGCCTTTGTAGAAGCTCTAAAGCTACCCTTGGGTGAATATGAAATTGCCCGTTTGGCGTACGAGATAGAACGGCTGGATTTAGGGCAAAAAGGCGGACGGCAAGATCAGTACGCTGCGACATTTGGAGGGGTGAACTTTATGGAGTTTTATGCAGAGGAGCGTGTGATAGTGAATCCCCTCCGCGTCAAGCCTGAATACCTTTACGAACTGGAGCACAACCTGTTGCTGTATTATACCGCTACCAGCCGCTTTTCATCTGACATTATCGCGGCTCAGCAAGAGAAAGTGCGACAGGGCGCTACAGAGTCTATAGAAGCCACCCATCGCCTCAAAGAAGAAGCCTTCCGGATGAAGGAAGCCCTTCTCAAAGGGCGCATGGATGAGATCGGAGAGATTCTGGACACGGGCTTCCGATACAAGCGCAAGCTGGCAGATGGGATTTCCACGCCGTTTATTGAGGAGATTTATGAGACGGCGCGACGAGCGGGCGCCACGGGCGGTAAAATCTCTGGCGCGGGTGGGGGAGGGTTCATGGTCTTTTACTGTCCGGGCACTACACGCTACGCTGTAGAGGCTGCCCTCGCTCAGTATGAAGGGCGAGTTTTCCCCTACCATTTTGTGCAAGAGGGGCTCACGACATGGACAGTGAAGCGATAGTGCTGGCAGGGGGGTTAGGGACGCGTCTGCGTTCTGTGCTGCCCGATTTGCCCAAGCCCCTTGCTCCCATCCAAGGGCAGCCCTTTCTCTTCTATCTCCTGCGGTATCTGCGTGCGCAGGGGATCGGGCGGGTCATTCTTTCCCTTGGCTACGGGGCAGAACATATTCTCCACTGGCTAAAAAGCGCCTCTTGGGATATAAACATCGTTCCCGTGGTAGAGCCGCAGCCCTTAGGTACGGGCGGCGCCCTGGCTTATGCATGGAGAGCCGTATCTGCTGCTCGGGTCTTTTTTTTGAATGGCGACACATTTTTCCCGATAAACCTTGCTGACTTTGAGCGATTTCATAATCAGTCAGCTACCGCCATATCGGTCGCTTTGGCGTATGTATCCCCTGCGGATAGATACGGGCTGGTGGAGGTAGAAGGTGGCTTTGTGAAAGCTTTTCGGGAAAAAGCCCCGGCACCTGCAGGCTGGATATATGGCGGCATTGCCTTGGTAGAATCGCAGTGGTGGGAAAGTCAGACTTGGCCCCAGACTTTCTCATGGGAAGCCTACCTTACCCAAGCCGTGCCGCATCTCCGCATCGCCGCCTATCAGCCCCAAGGCGTGCCGTTCATTGATATCGGGGTACCAGAGGATTATCATCGGGCGCAAGCGCTTATCCCTCAGTATGCCCAGGTTTGATGGTCGCTGGACGCTTTTTTTGGACCGAGACGGCGTCCTGAATGTAGAGAAGCCCGACGGATACATTCTGCATGTTGGGGAGTTTGTATTGCTACCGGGCGTGGAAGCCGCCCTGGCTAAGCTCTCTCAGATTTTTGGGCGCATTATCATCGTCACTAACCAGCGGGGAGTGGGACGAGGCTTCATGACCCAGGCGGATTTGGAGGCGATCCATTGTCATCTCAGAGCCTTGATAGAAAAGGCTGGCGGGCGCATAGATGCGATTTATGCGTGCACGGACGCCGATAAAGAAAGCCCTTGCCGCAAGCCTAATCCTGGCATGGCGCTTCAAGCTAAGCGGGACTTTCCAGAGATAGATTTCGCTCGGTCGGTCATGGTGGGCAATAGTGACAGTGATATGCTTTTTGGGCGGCAACTTGGCATGCATACTGTATGGATCGCCACGACGAAGCCCCTGCCAGAGCCGCCGGACTTAGCCGATGAAGTGTGCGGGTCTCTATGGGAGTGGGCGGTCGGGCTTCGGGATGGGCAGCCCTAAGCGCTTCCGATGAAAGCCCCGATACACCGCATACAAAACAAGGTATCGCATCGCGCGTCGCTGAAAAAAGGGCGGTAGCTTATCCAGCTTACGCAGAAGATATTGAGCAAGGCTTGGCTGCAAAATCATTCGCAGGAGAACCTTTCTCGCTGGGTGGTATAGCCATTTCCCTCCGAAGACTTCATCTCGGCTATGGGGATGTTTCTGGTGGAGGTAAGGGAGATTGTGCTGTGCCATGTCGTATAGGCGCCGTAGCACATCCAGGGGCGAGTACTGGAGAGCACTCCATACTTTGGCTTCTGGGACGTAGCGGAAGCGTATCCCCAAAGCCCACAAGCGATAGCCCATTTCTACATCACCCAAGCCATGCCGACGGATTTTTTCGTCCATGCCGCCCATAGATGAAAAAGCTTGGGCGGATATAAGGGCATTACCCGTCATGAAGTGATAACTATGCAAAGTTCGTCGGGCACGCAGGGATTCTCGCCAGCGTAGGTACTCGGTCCATGGATTAGGGTTATCCCTGCTGAGGTACAAAATCTGTCCGAGGAGTACTTCGTTAGGAGAAGGGTCGGCGCGCATAAACTGCTCTATCCAGTCTGGCAGGGGCAGACTGTCAGAATCCAAAAAAGCCAGCCATTCATGCCTCGAGAGGTAAGGAAGCACGAGGTTTCTGGCAGCGTTTCGTCCCCGGTTCCGTCCGTCGGGATGGCGCAGCGGTATCACAAAAGCAGGGCTGTACTGTTCCAGATATTCCCATGTTCCGTCCGTAGAACCATCCACGCATACATACGCTGTGAAGTCGGTGTAGGTCTGCTGAGATAAAGCAGCCAGACAGTTTCGCAGTTCTGGTAGGTTATTGTAGGTGGGGATGACGACGGCGATGCGGCTCACTGGTACAAAGTAGCGTTGTATTTTTGGAGCATGTGGCGATATGTAGGGGCGGTGAGCTTTCTGCTGATAGCGTGTGCGCAGCAGCCCGCCTCAGAAGCCCCCCAATCCCCAAAGCCCCTCTCTTACCCGCAAGAGAAACATCTCCGTAATATCCGACAGCTCACTTTCGGCGGGAATAACGCCGAGGGCTACTTTGATCCCACTGGGCAAAAGGTTGTTTTCCAAAGCGACTGGGTAGAGATCAATCCACAGGGATGCGACCAGATATTTATGTTGGAGCTCAGAGACGATCCCCCACGGTATCGGCGCATTTCTACGGGGCGCGGGCGCACGACTTGTAGTTTTTTTCTGCCAGATGGGCGTATTATTTACGCCTCTACGCATGGGGTAAGCGATAGTTGCCCCGCCCCGAAGCGCAAAGCCGGGCGTTATGTCTGGCCGCTCTACGAATATGATTTGTACGTGTATGATCCGCGCACCGACTCCCTCAAAGCCTTTCTCCCTGCGAAGGGCTACGATGCGGAAGCCGTAGTCTCTCCCGATGGGCGCTATTTGCTTTTTACCTCGCAGCGTGGGGGCGACTTGGATTTGTGGCTGTATGACTTTCAGGAGCAGTCTCTTCGCCAGCTTACTAATGAGCTTGGGTACGACGGCGGTGCATTTTTTGGACCAGACTCTAAAACCATCGTTTGGCGTGCCAGCCGCCCCAAGGGCGCTCAAGCTGAGTCCTATAAAGCCCTCCTCGCCGAAGGTTTAGTAGAGCCCTCTGAAATGCAAATCTTCATCATGCACATAGACTCCATGATACCTCGGCAGGTCACTAACCTTCCCGGAGCTAACTGGGCACCGTATTTCCACCCGAGCGGGAAAAAGATCATCTTCTCCAGCAATCACCACTCCCTTGCCAGGGGCGGACGGCAGTTCAACCTTTTTATGATCAATACGGATGGCACTGGCTTAGAGCAGATTACCTTTGACCCTGAGTTTGATGCCTTTCCGATGTTTTCTCCTGATGGGAAAAAGCTCATCTGGGCTAGCAACCGCGCCGGCAAAAAACCCAGAGAGACTAACCTTTTCATCGCCGACTGGGTAGAGTAGGAGCTAATATGATGCGGCTGTGGAGTGTGATAATGATTAGTGTGCTCTTTCATGGAGAAAGGCGGCTGACAGGCTCACCCCTCCCTTCCTCTGCAGTCATAGATACGTCTGCCCGTGCTTTTGGCACGCTGCCTTCCCTTCGGATCGTCGGTGCTTCTGAGAGGAAAGTCCTACAAGCGCTGGACCTTCATGCCCATCGGTCGTATGCTGCGTGGGTGCGTGCTCTTGCTCACCAGTGGGAGGGGATCCCTTATGGCAGTGGTGGGGCAGGCACCGCCCCTGACCAGCTCCTTATCAACTTGGAGCAGATGGACTGCATGACCGCCGTGGAAAATCTCATGGCGCTTCACCGAGCGCATCGCATGGGGCTTACCACTATGGAGGGGTTTGCTCAGGCACTTCTATACGTGCGTTATCATGCGACGCCGCCCTGCCGCTGGGAAGATAGGTACCATTACTTGACGCATGCTTTTATGGGATGGGAACGCATGGGATGGGGTACCTGGCTTCCTTTGGGCATCCCTGATAAGCGCCCCATCCGCTACATTACTCAACATCCCAAAAAGTACGCGGGCTTCCGTGACTGGGCATACCTGCGGCAGATAGAAGAGAGACTCAGTCAGCATCCGCGCTATTATATCCCCTCTGCGGCGATTGGCGAGTGGCTTCCAGCGCTGCAGGATGGGGATATTATTGCGTTTGTCTCTCCAGAGGATGGGCTGGATGTCTCGCATGTGGGGATATTTTTCTGGGAAGGCGGAAAGGCGACCTTTGCCCATGCATCCCTCATAGCGAGAAAGTGGGTATATGGTGAAGACCTCTGCGCTTATTTAGATCGCCGAGGTAGCAAAGTGAAAGGTATCACTGTTTTTCGCCCTTACGAATGAAGCGTTATGTACTGCTGCTTGCTTATGATGGGACGAAATATGCGGGGTGGCAGCGGCAACCCCATGCGATTACGGTCGCAGGTAGCATAGAAAAAGCCGTAGAACGCCTGACGGGATTAGCTGTCAAGCTTGCCGGCGCAGGGCGTACCGATGCTGGCGTTCATGCGCGGCGGCAGTTTGCCCAGTTTGATGCCGAAGCCGCACTACCTACACCTTTCCTGCCCCGCCTGAATGCAGTCCTACCAGGCGATATTAGGGCTTTAGCGCTGTATGAAGCGGCACCAAGCTTTCATGTTCGGCATGCAGCGCTGAGGCGCGTGTATCGGTATTTCATTCGTTGGGTGCCTGATCCCTTTGAACGAGCATATAGCTTATTTCTTACCCGAGTGCCGGACTTTGATAAGCTACATCTTGCTGCTCAAATGCTTATAGGGGAACGAAACTTTTCCGCTTTCACAAAGGATCTTCGAGACCAACCTAACCTTACCTGTGAAATCTACGAAGCCCGATGGGTAGTAGGAGAGGGGGAGGCATACTTTGAGGTGGTGGCGAACCGATTTTTACGGGCGATGGTGCGAGCGCTGGTCGGCGCTCAACTCAGACTTGCTCAGGGTAAGCTTTCCTGGCAAGCATTTGAAGCCGCGCTCCAGCAAGGGGACCGGCGTTGGGGCATGTATCTTGCTCCTCCTCAAGGGCTTTTTCTGTGGGATGTTGTATATCCCCTGCATTCGTTATATTTGCTGGAAAGCTATGCCTTCTTCCAAGCTAAGTCAAGTACAGCGTCAGACCCTGCGCCAGAACCAAAGACAAATCCAGCTCGCTCGTCTGCTGGAGGTGCCCACGGAGGAACTGGATAAATATATCGCTCAGGAGGTCGAGCGGAACGAAGGACTGGAAGTAGAAGAGGACGCCCTCCAACTGCCAGAAGGACCTATTTTGCGCTCAACTGCCTATACCCCAGCTGAGGAGGAGCCTTCCTATGGAGGCGAGGTGATGCCCGTGCTAAACCGAAACGAAGAAGAGGATTACTACGGACCCTATAACTATAGCGTAGGGCAGACGCTGTACGAATCTTTGATTGAGCAGCTGTCTGCTTTGGAGCTTTCCGATCGTGAGCGGGCCATAGCTGAGTATCTGATTGGCAATCTGGATGAGCGAGGTTATTTGACGGAGTCGTTGGCTCGGCTGGCGCGGCTGTTTTCCATGGACGCCGATCAAGGCTTTCCTGTTTCCGAAGCCGAGATGGAAGCTGTATTGCAAAAACTCCAAACCTTAGAGCCTGCGGGGGTAGCGGCCCGTTCTCCGCAAGAAGCTCTATACCTTCAAGCGCGAGCGCTGCCCGATGATGATCCCTATAAGCCATACCTTCTTCGGCTTTTAGGAGAAGACTTCAAGCTTTTTGCGCAAAGACGCTTTGATAAGCTGCGAGCACAGTATGGGCTTTCAGAGAGGGAATGGACTCAGCTTGTAGAGAAGCTTCGGAGCTTTTCCCTCGCCCCTGGCGCAGCTCTCTCTGAAGAGACCGCGCCTCAAGTACAGCCCGATTTCATCTTGAGGATAGAGTCCGATGGGACGATGCGTGTGGAACTGACCCGTTCGTATGCGCCTCGCTTGCGGGTAAGTGCCTCGTACAAAAAGCTTTTAGAGCAGTATCACCGCAAACAAGTCAGCGGCGAACTCTCCGAAGTCCTGCGGCATGTAAAGGAGCGCGTAGAGCGGGCTGAGCAGTTTATTCAGCTCCTGCATCAACGGGAACAAACTTTACTTCGCACGGCGGAGGAGATTGTGCGGCATCAGCGGGCATTTTTTCTCAGTGGCTGTGATGAAAGGCAGTTGCGCCCGCTGGTGCTGCGTCAGATCGCCGAAGCCGTCAAAGTAGATATCTCTACTGTGAGCCGAGTCGTCAATAGCAAGTACATAGAGACCCCTTGCGGCATTTATTCGCTCAAGTTCTTCTTTTCCGAAGGGCTGCCGGCGCAGGACGGCAGACAGATCTCTAATAAAGCGGTCAAACGGCTTCTGAAAGACATTATTGCCCACGAACCTCCCGATAGCCCTTATTCTGATGAAAAGCTGGTAGAGCTTCTCAAAGCCCGCGGCATAGAGATCAAGCGCCGCACGGTAGCAAAGTACCGAGAGCAGCTTGGGATACCCCCTGCCAGGGAGAGAAAGCGTATTCTATAACTTTGTCCCATGGCGCTTGCCCAGTTCCCCAAAAGAACTATCCTCATAGGGCGCTCCTCGGAGTGTGATGTGGTGATTGATCATCCCGAAGTGTCTGGACGCCATGCTATCATTACGCTGATGCCGGATAGCACCGTAGAGATAAAAGACGTCGGCTCCAAAAACGGCGTGTATATCAACGGCAAAAAGGTACTGACGGGTATTCTCCAACCAGGCGATAAGCTAAGCTTGGGGTCTTATACGGTAGATTGGGAGGAGATTCTTCGCAATCCGCCTCCGCCTGGCGGTGGCAGTTCAAGCCCTACGCGCGCTACCCGCATCCCCTTTGAGAAAAAAGACGCGATGCGCACTCTCCTCTTGGTCATTATTGCGATTGCAGTGGTGGGGGCAATTCTCTGGTTTTTCGTAAGCCCATGGGTATTCAACAAATAGAAGTGAGCGAGACGCCTCTCTCTGCTCAAGAAGTCTGGCAAAGGTGTCTGGAGGTTATCCAGCACAATCTGGGTTCTAATCCTGCGCCGGTTCGGACTTTTCTGAGTGCTGTACAGCCTGTAGCTCTGCGGGATGCTGTTTTGACGCTGCGGGTGCCCAGCCAGTTTTTTTACGAATACATAGAGGAGCATTTTTCCATGTTGATTGTGATGACCCTGCGGCGGCTTTTAGGTCCCAAGGCGCGCTTAGAATACCAAGTCATGACCGCCGCTGAAGCCGCACCCATGCGTTTGCCTTCCCAAGAGCTACCCCCTCCCACAGTCTTCCCAGGGCTACGCCCAAGCCAACCTTTCCCTACAAACCTCAACCCCAAGTATACATTTGAAAACTTCATAGAAGGCGAATGTAATCGCATCGCCCGCAGCGCGGGCATGACCGTAGCCCAACGCCCCGGGCAGACAGCCTTCAATCCGCTTTTCATTTACGGGGAAGTAGGGCAAGGCAAGACCCACTTGGCTCATGCTATCGGCAACTACGCCCGACTCATCCATCCTGATAAGGTAGTTTTATACTTGACCTCGGAGCGCTTTACCCAAGAATACACCGAAGCCGTCCGCAACAAAAAAATCAGCGATTTACTCCAGCGGCTCCAGTCGGTAGATCTGCTTATTGTGGATGATATTCAGTTTCTCATCGGAAAGCCTTCCACACAAGATATGTTCTTTCACATTTTCAACCACCTTCACCAAAAGAGCCGCCAAATCGTCATTACCGCTGATACTCCACCCTCTGAACTGCGCGGGATGGAGGAGCGGGTGGTGTCGCGCTTTGCGTGGGGTTTAGCGGCGCCTCTCCTGCCCCCGGATTACGAAACGCGCCTCGCTATCCTCCGCTTCAAGCTCCAGCAGGAGGGCATCGAAATGCCGGAAGATATTTTAGCCTATATCGCTGAAAATGTCCATAGTCATATCCGAGATTTAGAAGGGGTCGTTATCCAACTCTTAGCGGAGACTTCTATTCGCCGACGCGAAATATCCTTAGCCCTTGCTCAGGATATTGTTAGTCGCTTCAAACCTCTGCGTACCCGCGTCATTACCCCGGATCATATTCTCAAAGCTGTCTCCAACTACTTCAAAATCCACCCTGACGAACTTACGGGCAAATCCCGCCGAAAGGAAGTCGCCTATGCCCGCCATATAGCGGTGTATCTGACGCGCAAGCACACGCGCCATGCCCTCAAAGCTATTGGCGAATTTTTTGGGGGGCGCGACCACTCTACCATTCTGCATAGCTGTCAGTGGATCACCGAGATGCTCGCCGTGAATCAAGAACTCAATCAACATGTCCAGGACTTGGAGCGCATCCTTTTTAGATCAACTTAGAGCATACGGCACGCTGACTGAAGCCCCTTTTGGATATCATTTGCGCCTGGCGCAGGCGGGGCAGTGGCGAGCGGTGGCTCAACTTCTGAAAACAGAAGGGCAAGTGGATTACTTCCTTGCGCTTACCGCTACACACCACCCCCCAGAGATGCATTTGCGATATGACTTACGGAGCTTACTCAGATTGACCGATATAGCGGTGTCCTTCGCAGTAGGGGAAAGCGAAGCCGTACCCTCTGTGGCAGATATTTGGGCAGCGGCTAAATGGCAGGAACGCGAAGCCTATGACCTTGTAGGTGTGCAGTTTTCGGGACACCCCGACTTGCGCCGTATCCTGCTACCAGCAGATTGGGAAGGTCATCCGCTCCGCTGTGATTATGCTATGCCGGAGGTCTATCACGATGTGCCTCTGATTTATCAGCCGCCAAATGCCCCGATATGACCAGCATTTCCTCTGCTCAGAAAGCTACATCCAACGCATCGTCCAAGCTGTCCAACCCACCTCAGAAGAAACTATCCTGGAAGTAGGACCCGGCAAAGCCGCCCTTACCCGCTATTTGCTGGCTTTGCCTGTGCCGTATATCGGTATAGAGATAGATGCTCAGTGTTTGGCGCACCTTAGGACGCTTTCTAATGCAGAACGGGCAGAGTGGATACATGGGGACTTCCTCCGTGTAGAACTGCCAAAAAAGCCTTTGTACTTCGTGAGTAATCTGCCATACAGCATTTCTGGACCGGCAATATTCCGAATACTCGCTCACAGAGACTGGATACGGGAGGGCATTCTCATGCTCCAAGCCGAGGTAGCCCAAAGGTTGTATGCTTTGCCGGGAAGCAGGGCGTATGGGCGCGTGAGTGTATTATTTCAGAGCCTCTACGAGGTGAAGCGGCTATTGCGCGTGCCACCGGGGGCGTTTCGTCCGCCGCCTAAGGTCTGGAGTGAAGTTATTCGTTTCACTCGAGCTCCACGCTTGCCTTCTTCGGAGTGGGAAAGCTTTGCTGAGCTCATCAGGCGAGCTTTTAGGCAGCCGCGACAGACCTTGTCCAGAAACCTTCGGGGAAGCGGTGTTCCTTTGCCTTCCCAGTGGGCTTCTTTGCGTCCTCATCAACTCTCTATTGAGGATTACATAAGGCTCTGGCGAGAAACCTTTTGATGCGAAACTTTTGAGGGGCGGGCGGCGGCGCCTTCGGCGCCGCCGCCACCACCCGAAATCAGAAAGTGTTTGAAATGAGTTCTGTATATTTGTTCGTGTTTTCTCCCAGAAAGTACCCATATGACCTGACGGATGGGCAGAACGCATCAAAAGATACTTCAGGCAGCGTAAGCGAGGCAGAAAGCCCTTGCATAGCCCTCGCAGATCGTCAACGCCATCTTCTATATCCTGCAAACTGGCTGCCCATGGCGCCACTTGCCCAAAGATTTACCCCCGTGGGGTACAGTCGCATACTACTTCTACCGCTGGAAGCGCTCGGAGAAGTGGAGAAAAATTTTGGCAGCGCTCACCGCTGAGGAACGGAAACGACAGGGGTATTCGCTTGAACCCCCAGCCGTCATCATAAACAGCCAAAGCGTCAAAACAACGGAAAAAAGAAGGGTCAAAGGGGATGATGCTGTGAAAAAAATCAGAGGGAGGAAGCGATTGATAGCGTATCATAGAGCGGTGGGTGCCTTCGGCGAGTACGAGGGAAGAAGCGGGTGGAGAGGTGTTGATACGACGTTTGTGGCGAAAGCATCCAGGGGTGCGGGTGGTATATGTAGATGAAGGGTTCAAGAGGGATGGAAAGGAAGTATGGGATAGAGGTGAAGGTTTTGCAGAAAGGGCGGATACGGGGAGCGTGGGGGACAGCGGAGTCTGCGCCGCCGCAGTATATCTCGGTGGATTGTGGAGCGGACTTTTGCGTGGATAAGGAAGTTCAGGCGTCTGTCCAAAGATTACGAAGCCCTTACCGATACGAGCGAAACATGGATAGATATGGCGATGGTATCCATTCTCCT
>CAZZMF010000008.1:0-13260 GCA_964655255.1 uncultured Sphingobacteriaceae bacterium | reverse complement strand
GGATTCCTGCGATTACGCTATTGCCTGTGCCGCTCGTCTTAGGAGCGATTGTGGCCGGGCTATCAGGATGGGGCATAACAGCCGCATGGTTTCAGATGGAGACTGGCGAGTCATGGACCAAAATTACCGCTTTCCTTTTGCTAATCGTATATTTAGGCTTAGCGATTATAGGGATTACGATATTTGTTTTAGGAGCCGACCAGATAGCTCTAAGTATTGCAAGAAAAGGCATTTATAGGCTGAGGGGCGATGTTTTACCTTCAAATCCTCTCGTAGTTTTTCTGAACTTTCTACTTCTGAGGCTCATATACGCTGTACTCTTCTTAGTGGCAGCCATAGCTTTGGCGGTGGTAGGGGGGATCTTATCTTTCATATTTGTAGGGAGATGGAACTCATTAGATGATCTTTTCGGTGCTGGTGCCATAGCGCCAGTATTTGTCTTATTAGCTCTTGCGCTTCTTGCGGCTTTTTATGTACTTATTTGGCCCGCTGATTATTTGCTTTTGAGTGGGCACAACGCCATTTCAGCCATCTCTGAAAGCTTCCGATTCATGCGACGACACTGGGAAGTGGTCATTGCTTTTGATGTTGGGCGGTTGTTTGTGCTGTTTTTCTCTATGTTTATGGTGTCTGTCGTAGGTGTTTCGGCTCTTATTCCCTCCTTTGGTTCGTTTTTATCAAAGGAGATGGATTTTATAAGTTTCGGCTCCTCCGGCACGAGTACTCTGACAGCATTTTTGGCTATCATAGCTTTTCTTTTCATATTGATTTTCCTTATCTTGATGCGGGCGGTGGCTTTTACAATGCTGTATGAGGAAGGGCAGGAGGAGGAGCAGGCTCTTGCCCCAGTGGAAGAGACAGAGGTATCTCAAGCGCCGAGCTATCCCTATCCTGGCGCGGTTAGCCCACCCGCCCAAGAGCCGCCCCGTGAATGGGGCTATCAGGGATAAAACTACCCGCTAACCGCCCGGCGGGGCTGGTATATTCTACTGGCGATTGCTTACCTTTGAGTATGCCGACTTACTCGGAGGAGCGCGTTGAGTTAGGGGCGCCTCTGCCGGCGTTCAGCCTGCTTAGCGTATGTGGAGAGCGGATAGAATCAAAGCATCTCGCCGGTAAGCCAGTGGTCGTGGTTTTTACCTGTGGGCACTGCCCGTATGTGCAAGCGGTGGAAGATCGCATGATTGCGCTGGCGAGAGAGTTTATTCCCCGAGGGGTGCAGTGGATAGGGATTGCTGCTAACGACCCAGCGCTACATCCTGACGAAGACTCCCCCGAGGCCCTCTGCCGGCGCCTTAGTGAAAAGAACTATCCTTTTCCGATTCTTTTTGATGAGACGCAGGCGGTGGCGAAGGCTTTTGGAGCGGTCTGCACGCCGGAGTTTTTTGTCTATGATGCAGCGCATAAGCTTTACTATCATGGGCGCTTAGACGATAACTGGAAAGACCCTAAGGGAGTAACGCGTCAAGAGCTACGAGAAGCGTTAGAGGCGCTTTTGGCTGGGCAAGCTCCCCCTCAGCCTCAGTATCCCGCCATGGGCTGCTCTATCAAATGGCGTGGGCAAGGGGAATACTCACTGCCCTGGTAATAGGAGGGCATCTGCTCCACGGACAGCGTCTGTGGGTCGGTCCTACCGGAAGAGATACAGCGCTCCCAGCGGGGAAGATAAGCGTCCGATTTACTGCTCCAGCGCAGTGGCAGCGCGATACTTTTTTACTCATCGTGCGAAATGCCACCGGTATCGTCGCGCGGACGCGTCTATATCCTCGTTCTAATGCCCCTCATGCGGGCGAGCTTTCGCTGAGTAAGCCGGGATACTTTGTGCTGCTTGTTCACCATCCGCGGGTCGGTGGGCGTATCTGGGCTTCGCATCGGCTATACATATTAGCGCCTCCCTGTACCACCATAGCGCAAGTGCGAGCTTATCATAATACGCTTTTAGCGCGTCGTCCCTCGCCGACCGCAGCCGTCCCCGCAGTGGATGATCTCTCGGCTTCCTTGGAGGACCTCATAAGTCTCACTGAACCCTTTGCGGATGCGCCTACGCTGCAGGATTTGCAGATAGAGGAGGATCCCCTCATAGAGGACGCCGCTCTGGTGCCTCAAGAGGGGGCAGCGACAGTGGAGGAGGACGATGATTTGATGGATGACTGAGGTAAAAGCGATTTTGTTTTAGACCGCATGGGGCAGCGTATCGCTATATGGCTTCTCAACGACTTGCGTCTGCATGACCATCCTGCGCTACATGCGGCGCTTAGCGGTCGTCCTGAGTCAGTAGAGTTTGTTTTTGTCTGGGGACCGCCGCTTGTGGAGTGGGGAAAATATTCCTATCCCCCTGACTATCCGGGCGTGAGACGCCGCATGGGCATCTATAGGGAGCGCTTTCTTTTGGAGGCCCTTTTAGACTTAGCTCAACGGGTGAGGCTCACTATCCTCCATGGAGAACCTCATGAAGTGCTACCTGCCTGGGCAGCGGCACACGGAATCACCGCTTTATATGCCCATGCAGAATGGGCACCCGAAGAGCAGGCTTATCAGAAAGCCGTTCAGGTTGCCTTGCATAAGCTTGGCATAACCTTTCACCTCTCGGAAGGAAATGCCTTGTATGACCAAGCCCAACTGCCTTTCCCCATAGAGTCCGTACCTCTACTTTTTACGCGGTTTCGGCAGCTTGTGGAGCGCACTATACAGGTCAAGCCCCCCTTGCCTGTGCCCGAACTACCTTCACAAAATCCCTTGCACTCAACTATAGAATGGCTGCAAGCGCGCTTGAAGGAGATGCCCGCTTTGCATCCGCAGAGCTTCCCCTTTCAGGGAGGGGAAAGAGCAGGACAGGCATGGGTAGCCAAGTACTTTGAGAAAGCCATTTTCACCTACAAAGAGACCCGGAATAGCTTCTATGGGAATACATTTAGCAGTCATTTCTCGCCATGGTTAGCTTTGGGCTGTCTCTCACCTCGCTGGATATATGCCCGCTTGCGTGAAGCCGAAAAAGCCCACAAAGCCAACGAGTCTACTTATTGGCTGTTTTTTGAGCTACTTTGGCGAGAATACTTTCGGTGGTTAGCAGCACGGTGGGGCTGGCGCTTTTTTGCTAAGGGAGGCTTGCGAGATCTCAAGCTCCCTTGGCGTCGTGAGGAGAAGCTCTTCTACGCATGGGTAGAAGGCAAAACTGGCTACCCAATCGTAGATGCTGCCATGAGAGAACTTGCTGCCACCGGCTGGACTTCTAATCGTGCCCGCCAGATTGTTGCCAGCTTCTTCACAAAAAATCTTTTCTTAGACTGGCGTTGGGGGGCGGCATACTTTGAGACGCAGCTCATAGACTACGACGTGTATAGCAACTGGGGCAACTGGCTCTATCAAGCCGGGGTAGGCACTGATGGACGCGGCTTTCGGTGGTTTGATCCCGTGCGCCAGGCGAAGCTCTATGACACCGATGGCAGTTTCATTCGTATGTGGGTGCCCGAACTGCGTTCGCTCTCCGCTCCGCGCATCTATATGCCCGAGCCGGCTCATCGTCCGAGCCTTCGGTATCCTGCGCCTGTGGTGGATTGGCAGAAAAGCCTCGCCTATGCCAAAGATACCTACTGGCGTGCAGTCAAAGGTGAGCCTAAGGGTAATCAACTTCTCAAACTTTTTCAGGAAAGTGAGGGTAATGAGTGATACCAAAGACCGCCATTTGCTTTTCTATTGTTCAGCTTTGTGGGAAAGGCTAAAATGCTGGCAGGGAATAGGTTACGTGGGGCGCGGCGGCGCCGAAGGCGCCGCCGCCAGCCCGAAACACAAGCCTATACACAGCGTCGATATTATTTGGGCTGGGTGGGGATGCCGACAGTGAGTTCTCGTGGGGGGGCGACCGGCGGCACCACAAGCCGGGGTCTCTCCCCCTCTATAACCACAGGTCGCCAAAAGGCACGCCACTCGCCTAATCCTACGAGCGTATAACGCCCCGCCGGTAGCCACAGACTATCGCCCGGCAAGCCTACGGTATAGCTTCCCCCGTGGTATAAGGCAGTACCGTACAAACGCCACTGCGCGACTGTGCTATCACTGGGTAGAGTCGTGGGATATTTGCGGGCTGGGAGCTTGACAAAGAGGGTGTCGCCTTGCGAGGAGCGGAGCTTAGTCTCTACCTCCCCGTCAGTCGGAAGGGGAGATAGCCACAGCTCCCCCGGTAGAAAGCAGGCATCCGCTACGAAAAGCGAGTCGCCTTTTTTCCCTACCCAAAAAGTATCGGGTGCATACAAAGAGTCCAACCATCGCAGATACAGAAAAGGCGTATGAGCATTGGCTGCTGTATGCCAGAAGGTCTGCACTTTGTAAGCCTGGGTATCTATCCTGCCTATTTGGAGGGTAAAGGTATCGGTCCAACCCGCACTATCCGCTACCACCACCGTCCCACCCATAGGAACGTATAGCACCCGCTCTGTGAGGGAGAGGGCTTCGCCTTGAAGGGGAACTATCGGCTCTGAGAAAAGCAGCAGCGCATGGGTAGAGTCGGGGAGCTGGACTTTGGGCGCTGAGGGGGGCATGGTGTCCGCCTGCCAGCGCTGCCAAGGGGAGGACGATTTTCGCCAGTGCAGTACAGCGATGGAATCCCCGCGCCTTGTATAGGTAGTTAGAGACTGGGTGGTGGTATCCGATGAAAAAATCCCCACAGGCTCGTATGGAAACCATAGCGGCTCGATGAGGCTCCATTTGCCGTCGCCGTCTTTGTCTTCCCATGCCCAGCCCTGGTAAGTGCCCTCAGGGAGCGCACCGACCCGCAGATGCCCCTCCCAGCCTACGAAGCGATAACTCATCTCGCCTTGGTAAAGTTCGCCGAGGATAGGGCTTTGTCCTTCCGCCTGCCCTAAGGGGATGGCGATATACAGGCTTTCGCTGGGGCAGCTCTGCCATAAGGGCATGGGGGGGAGCTTATTGCCTTCGGTGAAGTCCCGAATACCCGGACCCCCCCAGACGGTGTAACATGACCCCGGCGGTAGGAGACTGTCTATGCGGATGCGGATGGACTTTCCCCGTATGGATGCCCGAAAAGGCAGCGGTGGATTGATCCAAATGCCTATTGTGAGAAGCTGGGACGCTGGGGATAGGTACTCATCCCAGCGGAGGCGTAAATAGCGCCCGCCTTTGGAGCGATGGACCTTACGTAGAGCGGGGGGAGACTCATCTCGCGGTCCCCCATCCGGCGGCTGAATAGAGGCACACCGCAGGAGAAAAAAAACAGAAAATACCGCAAGTCCGAAAGCGTGTATGCGAAGCCTGCCAAGGGCACTGGAGGAAAAACCAGTTTTTTCCCCTGCCCTCCCCCTGGGTCTCATAACCATCGCCGCCAGCGGAAATACCACAGCGTGACCACCGATGAGCCCACAATCAGCAGCCATGCAAACCCATAGCCCCATTCCCAGTCCAGTTCCGGCATGAAGCGAAAGTTCATCCCATAAATGCTGGCTATGAGCGTCGGCGGCATGAAGGCTACCGTGATAACCGTGAAAATCTTGATGATGCGGTTCTGTTCCAAGTTGATGAGGCTGAGGATGGTATTTTGGATGGACTCCAAGCGCTGGAAACTGAAACTGGTATGGTCTATGAGCGAACTGATGTCTTTGAGTAAGATGCGCACTGCTTCACGAGGGGAATCGGTGAGGCGTCCTGAGCGGATAAGGAGCGACAGGACCCGTTGTATGTCAAAAAGTCCCTCCCGCAGCCGGATGAGGTACTCCTGCAGAGTCTGCACCGCTAAGATAATCTTTTCTCGCTCGGAGAAGTCCGCTTGTCGTATGGCGGTGGAGAGCCGATAGATGTGCTGGGAGATGATTTCTATATTGTCGGCATCTACATCTACCACCTGTCCCAGCAGCGCAATCAATAACCACAGGGGCGATTCACCGATTTCTGGGTTGGATTTGAGGCGACGGACAAGGTCTTGGAAGACGCGGCTATCCGCCGACCTGTGCGTGAAGAGCCGTTCTGGTGTCCATATAATGCTCAAATCTTGCTCTTGAAGCGTGAGCTCATCCTCAGGACCGGGGCGCACTTCTATAAGGCGCAGAATAATGCGTACTTGGTCATCCTCTTCGTGATAACGAGAACTGGCTTCTATTTCGGCTTGTTCTTGTTTGGAGGGGAAGCGTATGCCAAAGTGCTTTTCTATGGCTTGGAGCGTTTCCTTGCTCACGCCGCAGCTATCTATCCATGCGAAAGGCTCCAGTTCTTTGGGAGAAAAGTTATCTCCTTCCCAACGAACTTGCTCATAAGGGCGCAAACGATAAGCGCGCATCATCGTGCAAAAATAGCGGGCATAGGTAGCCCGTATCGGGTGAAAAGGTTTTTGAGCTGAGGCTCTATGGGGTGGTAGCCGTCATTGATGAGGAGGAAGTCGGCGTGGGCGATTTTTTTCCACTCGGGCCACTGGGCGCGCAGGCGGGCGAGGATAGCGTCCTCACTGAGGGCGTCTCTTTTTTGCAGGCGCTCTACCCGTATGCGAAGCGGTGCATAAACCAGAATAAGCGCGTCTAATCCATGTCCTGCGCCAGCTTCAAGGGTCAGGGCGGCTTCTTTGAATACCGCTGGGTGTCCTTCGGCAGCTCGCGCCTGTACCCACGACAGAAAATCGGCAATCGTCGCAGGATGGACGAGTTGATTGAGCTGGACGCGCAAGTCTGGCTGACTAAATATCCGTGCAGCGATGTAGGCGCGATGGAGTTTGCCCTCTGGGGTAAAAGCTTCTGCACCGAAAAGCCTGCGAATAGCCTCTCGTAGGTCATCGTTTTCTTCCATGAGGGCTTTGGCGCGGGCGTCGGCGCTATAAGTAGGATAGCCGGCGCGGGCTATCATATCCAATATGAAGGTTTTTCCTGTGCCGATCCCACCTGTGATCCCAAAGACCCGCATCAGTACAGACGAGTAAAGCTCAGAGCCGGTGGCTGTATCTCTACATGGCGCACATATGGCGGGCGCCGGCGCAGTTCAGGATAAACGACCGTGTCGGTAGGAAGCACTTTGCGCATATCTATCACGACGCGAAAGTCCTCAGGTTTCCAGCGATCCGCCATGGACTGCGGCACCCAGAAATGCACCTGTACTTTGGGAGGGGTCAGTACGAGCGTATAGCCTTGTGTCCCTTCTGCCGAAGGAGTGACCTCCACTGTGGCGTAGATGAACTGCGCAACATGCCCCTCCACCCAGAGCGTCTCAGGATAAGCTCCCCAGCGTCGGGGTAGGGGAATAGGGTAGCGATGGATGCCGGGTTTGGCGACCAGTTCATATTCCCATGCGGGGAGGGTATCGCTCAATATCCACACCGAGTCAGAGAGCCACTCAGGCGGCTCTACGAAGTCAGCCCCCTTAGGCAGGATCCAGCGCAGCGTTGGTCTATAGCGGATCAGCTTAAGACGTTGACACAAGGCACGACGATGAAGCTCGCGCTGATTCCACCGCAAATTGACCTGCTTTTGGCTTTGGGGCGGAGCTATACATAACCGCGCCGCCGAAATGGTATCTATACGACGCCAACGCAGAAGCTCATATCCATTCCCCTCTACTTCTACTTCTATGGGGAAGGGCTCCATCTGAACCCCTGGCTCTACATATATCGTGTGCGAGACTGTATAGGTGCGGTCAAGCTTGATAAGTAGCCACAGTAGGATAGCCGCAGAGAGAGAGACGCCATATAGAAAAAGCCTCATTTGTTCTCAGAAGCCTGCGCATACGAGCGTATGGCGGCTTTCTCTATGCGGAGCTTGACATTTTTGTCAACTTCCAGCAGCAAGGTATCCCCTTCTATGGCTACGATTTCTCCGTGAATGCCAGAGGTCGTTATGACCTTATCGCCTTTTTTGAGGGAGTTTCTGAATTCCTGCTCGCGTTTCTGCTGACGCCGCTGAGGAAGGATAAGGAAAAAGTAAAATACGACGAATATGCCTATCAGAAAAACAAGTTGCATTATCAGCGGTCCTGCCCCGGGGTTAGTGGGGGTGTTATCAGCCCAGATCAGAGTAGCTCGCATGCGTGATCTTTATTTGGTCTTTTCGTTGGCTGATACGACAAAACCGCGGAAACGCAAAAGATGAGAGGGCGGGTCTGTATTGGCAAAGACGGTGACCGTTTTGATCTGCTCGCCAGAGCGCCCTTGGGAGTCAAATATCACTTCTACGAAGCCTTCTCCGCCAGGAGGGATGGGATCTTTTGTCCATGCAGGGACGGTACAGCCGCAGGAGGGCTTCACATCTGTGATGCGTAGCGGTACCGTGCCTGGGTTTTTGACACGGAAGCGATAGGATACTTTCTCTCCCTCCCGGATCTTTCCAAAATCATGCTCCATCTTATCAAAAGCAATCTTAGCGACGGGACCTTGGGAGGAGGAAGAGGCGGTCGTAGTGGCAGGGGTAGTAGGCTGAGCGCCCCCTTCCTCCTTTTTTTCCTTACTCACTGTGGTGCATGCCACCCACAGGCATGCCAGAGCCATGAGACTGAGCCTCATAACGCATACAAAGGTATGAAGTTATTGGGTAGTGCTGCGCACCTCCCCTAAGAGCCCTTCTATTTCCAGAAGGAGCTGCTCCGCTTTTTTGTACTCGTCGGGACGAAGCCCGCTTTCCATGAAAGCCTTTTGGCGGGCTTCTTCGTAGGAGTTAGGGGTGCGGTCGCCGGAGAAGCGAGCGCGCAAGGCATCCCAGTATTCGCTGAGCTTGCGACGCAGGCGCCGTCTCGTATTAGCGCCGCTATCAGGGGCGATCAGAATACCCACAAGGGTGCCTACGGCTACGCCTGCCATGAATGCCCAGAAAGCGCTGCTGCTGCGATTACTCATTTGCGCAAATTTACAACTAAAGCATTCCGCCCAGACTTGCGTAGCCGCTGGGCGGCTTTAGTGGCTTCCTCCGATGTGCGAAATGGTCCTAATACTACCCGATAGATGGTACGCGTGCCTACGACAGCCCGCCAGATAAAAGTGCGCTCCCCGGTTTTACTTTCCGTGTCGCGAGCATACCGGCGAGCTTCAAACTCATCAGAAAATGCAGCTACCTGTACCCCAAAAGGTTGGTACTCAATCGCACGCCCATCAGGATAGTACATGTCAGGGCGAGGAGCGGTAGAAGAAGGCTGTGCCGTCGAAGGCGCTGCGGGTGAAACTACTTCTATCCGAACTTGGGCTACACCACGCTGGAGCATCCCCAGTTCTCTGGCGGCGGCTTCGGAAAGGTCTATAATCCGATGAGGGGAGACAGGGCCGCGGTCGTTGATGCGGACGACGACGGATTTGCCTGTGTGGCGGTCTGTGACCCGCACGTATGTGTTGAAGGGGAGTGTGCGATGAGCGGCGGTCATTGCCCAGCGGTCGTACTTCTCCCCAGAAGCCGTCCTGCGTCCATGAAAGCTCGGCGCATAGTAGGAGGCTTGCCCTTCCTCTACATAGCCTGCCTGAGCCATCAAACACCCCACTACGGCTAATCCATGAACCCGCATGCAACGAAGATATAAAGAGGGAAGTCAATTCAGGCGCGGGTCGGGGGGAAAGGTAGCGATGAGGGCATATTTCCCGCCCATGTCACGCAGTACCCGCGCCCACAAGTCAGAAGGGTCAGAAGTGAAAATGTATTCTGGACGCGCCGGGGCCAGTATCCATGAATGAAAAGCCAGTTCCCTGTCTAACTGTCCCGGAGCCCATCCTGCATAACCTGCGTAGAACCGTAAATGCGTATCGGGTATGTCCCGGGCAGCTAAAATGCCCCGTATAGCCCGCATGTCCGCAGTCCAGTAAACTTTGGGAAGGATTTTTTGGCTTTGAGGCTCCAAGGGAGGGAGGCTATGCAGCGCGTGCAGGACTTTTCGCTCTACAGGTCCGCCCAAGTAGAGGGGATGAGAAATTTCCCCGAAAAAGTCTGTCACTTCTCGCACGCGGACGGGGGCAGGGCGATTGAGAACGATGCCGAGCGTACCTTGAGGACTGTGCTCTACGAGGATCACGACAGTACGAGCAAAGTTTGGGTCTGCCATGAAAGGCTCAGCTACCAAGAGTACTCCAGGGGCTGGCTGCAGCATACATCAAAAATACAAAAATCGGCTGCATACTTGATGCGTGCTGGCTGAGGGCGTCCATCCCAGGGGAAGGGTCGGCATTTGCGCAAGCTAATCTGGTAGCTCTCCTTTCAGATAAGATGGAACATCCTCGCGAGCGCGCAGACGACGCAAGCGTGCTTCGGCAGCGTGTATATAGCCCATGCGCTTCTCCAAGAGAGCGGCTTCACGCTGGAGGCGAGCCCATGTGGGCGCAGGAAACTGCCCGAGTGTGCTAAGCAGGGCATCCATTCGCTGGAAGGCTTGCTGCGCCTCGGTATACTTTTTCTCCTCACGAAAAGTCATTCCCAGTAGCCCGTACGCTTGCACCGCTTCTGAGGTGGGATAGCGCCCGAAAATCAGATAACACGGCGGATGGGGGCATGCGCGTTCATAAGCTTCTATCCATGGGAGGATGGCTTGGCGGGCATCGGTATAGCGACCCACTTGGTATAGAGCTTCTGCCCACATGCGGCGAAAAAGCGGGTTTTCTGGGAAGCGTTTGGATAAATACTCAAGCCAATAAAGTGCTTTGGTTGGGCGTTTCGCTTGGTAGAGGAAGATGTACCCCAAAAAATACGCCGCTTCGTATTGGGTATAGTTCAGCGAGTCGCGGGCGCAGCGTTCCAGTCGCGCCAAGCCTGAGGTTTCGTTGCCCTTGGGGAAAAAATACAGCAGGGGGCGCATGATGGGGTAGTTTTTGGAGAAGTAGTCTATGTAATACTCGTACAGCCCCAGTTCAAACTGCATTTCTGGATATGTGTCGGCATACTTTCGGATGCCGTCCAAGAGGCTCAAAAGTTCGCGGGCTTTCCACACGGATGCCATGATCTCGCCGCGCACGTACAGGCGGCGCACCTCCAGAGCTTTATTGGCAAAGCCGATAAAGTACTTTTCCAAGGGATGAGGGGCGCAGCAACGCAATAAAGAGTCAGTGCGCTTGAGTTCCCGCTCCCAGAAGCTGTCAAACCATGTGGTAGAAGGGTCCAGCTCTATACGCCAGGAGTAGGCAAGGGCTTTTAGGTAACTTGTTCCCGCATAGGGACCGTAGAGGGAGTCCAGGTGATTGAGAAGCTTTTCAGCATGTGTAAAGTTCATTGCATAAAAAGCCCGCAGAGCTTCTAAGGCGTATGTTCTGTAGGTGGATTGATAGGGGAGGGGCGTCTGGGCAAGAGCTATTGCCCAGCAGGCACACAAGGCGGCTCTTTGCCAACTCCGAGGGGATCCCACTTCCAGAGGCGTTTCTCAGGACACAACTGAAGGTATATTGTGAGGCTTACGATAAACGCCAGCAGGACTACCGCCCATGCGAAGATTTGTGAGTAACGCACGCGCAGCCGTAGCTCCAGCACTTGGGAGCGCAGTTCTTCCTGTCGATGGATATTGCGAAAGGCGATTTTAAGGCGATCCCAGACATGGTCGCCTTTTACGACATAGTCGTAGGCGCCATAGGTGAAGGTATCCGCTGCTGTTTGGACGTCCTCCTGCCCGGAGAGCATGATGACATAGGGCGGTGTGTCGGGGTTTTCATGTTTGCGGAGGGCTTTGAGGAGTTCGGTACCGGGCTTGTCAGGGAGATGATAGTCCAGCAAAATGTACTTCGGTAGGCGCCCTGATTTTGTTGCTTCTATGGCTGCAGAGACGGTGGGGAAATGCTGAATGGCATACTTTTCCCCATAGCGAGCCTGTACGAGCTCTGCCCAGAGGGGGTCATCTTCTACGAGCCATAAAGTGGGCTTCATACGGGCAAAGATACTCCCGATAACTTTGCTGGGATGAGTAAGCCGCTCCTTATCGTGGAGTCGCCAACGAAAGCCCAGACGATTCGTCGGCTCTTGGGCGGGGAATATGAAGTCGTCGCCTCCCAAGGTCATGTGCGCGACCTCCCAGAAAAAGGATTAGCCATCCGAGTGGAAAAAGAAGGAGATCGATATCGCTTCTTCCCTACCTATCAAGTCTTGGCAAAAAAGCGCGCCATCGTGGATAAGATAAAAGAGCTTGTACGCGGTACGGATAGGGTATTTTTAGCCACTGACGAGGATCGCGAGGGGGAAGCTATTGCTTGGCATTTATGTGAGGTGCTGGGGATAGATGGGCATGCGTCAGTGCGGATAGCGTTTCATGAGATTACGAAGCGGGCGCTGCAGGAGGCGCTCAAAAATCCCCGTCCGATAAACTTCCACCTTGTGAATGCGCAGCAAGCGCGAAGGATTCTGGATCGACTGGTGGGGTATCAAATCTCACCCCTTTTGTGGAGAGCCTTTCCGATGCGAGGGAAAGGGAAAGGAGCGCTTTCTGCTGGACGCGTGCAATCCGTAGCCCTGCGCCTTATTGTGGAGCGTGAGCGGGAGATTGCAAACTTCAAGCCTACACCTACCCTTGTCGCCGAAGCGTATCTCATCGCCAAGCCGGAGTTTCGGGCGACCCTGCTCAAGCCAATCCCCTCCTCCATGGAGGAAGGGCAGCAGTGGCTGCGTCAGCTTCTCGGGCGTTCTCTGCGTGTGGTGAGCCTTCAGAAAAAGCCTCGTCGGCGGGGTCCATCCGCGCCTTTTACCACTTCTACCTTGCAGCAAGAGGCGCAGCGACGATTGGGCTTTTCCATCGCGCGCACGATGCGCACCGCTCAAAGCCTGTATGAAAAAGGGCTCATCACCTACATGCGCACGGACTCAGTGCACCTTGCCCCAGAAGCGATTAGTACGATTCATCAGGTGATTGAAGAACGGTTCGGCGCCCAGATAGTGGTCGCCCGCTCCTGGGAGGAGAAAAAGGCTTTGCATGCCCAAGAAGCGCATGAAGCTATTCGCCCTACCGATCCCCACGTAGAAGAAGCCGGCGATACCCCTGATGAGAAGAAGCTCTATACTCTCATTTGGCGGCGTACCCTTGCCAGCCAGATGGCTGATGCTATATATGAAGAGACGATAGCGCACTTCCAGCCTGAGCCTTCTACGGAGCCGCTGCTTACGTTTGAAGCTAAAGGGCGCATTCTTGTGCAGCCCGGCTTTCTCATGCTTTACGGCTATGCCGCCAAAGACGAAGAAGAAGCCACCCTACCCCCTATGCGAGAAGGAGATATTTTCGCTTGGCAGAAGGTGTGCTTGTGGGAGAAGTACCCTGCGCCCCCTCCCCGGTATACCGAAGGCACGCTCGTGCGGGAGTTGGAAGAGCGTGGGATTGGGCGCCCCTCCACATATG
>CAZZMF010000007.1:0-13320 GCA_964655255.1 uncultured Sphingobacteriaceae bacterium | reverse complement strand
ATTTTGCAGCCAGTCTGGGGGTGGTAGAGCTTACGGTAGCGCTGCACTATGTGTATGAGACGCCTTCGGACTTGCTGGTATGGGATGTAGGGCATCAGGCATATGGGCATAAGGTCTTGACGGGTCGTCGTCGCGTCTTCCATACAAACCGACTCAAAGATGGTATTTCGGGCTTCCCAAAGCGGGCAGAATCCATCTATGACACTTTTGGGGTCGGACATTCCTCTACGTCTATATCAGCAGCGCTGGGCATGGTAGAAGCCCTTCGCCATAAGGGCGAGACCCACCGTAAAGTCGTCGCCGTGATTGGTGATGGAGCCCTTACAGCCGGACTCGCTTACGAAGCCCTCAATAATGTCGGCGCGCTTCAGCCAGACCTCCTCATCATCCTCAACGACAACCAAATCTCCATAGACGAAAATGTCGGCGCTATCAAAGATTACCTTGCTGGAATCACCACCTCGCGCACTTATAACCGCTTTCGGGACGAAGTGTGGAAAATCTTGACGCGGATACAGGAGAAAATAGGGGCGCCAGTGCGGGATTATGTGGCGCGCTTAGAAGAGATGTTCACTTTTCTCATGGCGCGTCCGGCGGTATTCTTTGAAAGCTTAGGCTTGCGATATTTTGGACCAGTGAATGGGCATGATGTGCGGGGTTTAGTGGATACGCTGAGAAATCTCCGCAGTTTGCCTGGTCCTAAGCTCCTCCACTGCCGCACTGTGAAAGGTAAAGGCTTTCCGCCGGCAGAGAAAGACCCCATCAAATGGCATGCCCCTGCTTTCAAGTTTGACCCGCGCACGGGAGAACCGCTCTCTCCCTCCCCTCCTAAGCCTACTCCCCCACGGTATCAAGATGTTTTTGGGGAAACGATTATAGAACTGGCACAGATGGATCCTCGCGTCGTAGCAGTAACCCCTGCTATGCTCTCTGGCTCCGGACTTACAAAAATGCATCGCCTCATGCCCGAAAGGTGCTATGATGTCGGGATTGCCGAGCAGCATGCAGTAACTTTCAGCGCTGGATTGGCAGCCGAGGGCATGAAGGTCTTCTGCAATATCTACTCTACCTTTTTGCAGCGGGCTTATGACCAGCTCATCCATGATGTTGCGATACAAAATCTCCCAGTGATCTTTTGCTTGGATAGAGCGGGTGCGGTCGGCGCAGATGGAGCTACCCACCAAGGGCTATATGATATTGCCTATTTGCGCCCGATTCCTAACCTCATCCTTTCCGCTCCCCTCAATGAGTCTGAGCTTCGCCATCTGATGTACACTGCCCTGAAAGCGGAGCGTCCTTTTGTGATCCGCTATCCGCGGGGCAACGGTGTGCTTTTAGAGTGGCGCACTCCGATGGAAGAGCTTCCCATCGGTAAAGGTCGTCTCCTGCGTGAAGGAGAAAAGGTCGCCATCCTCACCTACGGGCATATTGGGAATGAAGCCTTAGCTGCCTGCGATATCCTCGCCGAAGAAGGCCTTTTCCCTGCTGTATATGACTTGCGCTTCGCAAAACCGCTGGATGAAGAGCTTTTAGAAGAAGTTGCTCAGCGGTATGACTACATCATCACCGTGGAGGACGGCGTCAAAATCGGCGGGATAGGTAGCGCAGTCTTAGAATGGCTCTCGGAGCATGGCTATTTCCTCCCTGTCAAGCGTTTGGGCGCGCCAGACATCGTACTGGAACATGCCACGCAAGCGGAACAGTATGCCATTTGCGGATACGATCGCCACGGCATCGCTGCCGCCGTCCGAGAGGGTTTTAGATACAAAGTACCTTTGCGGGCGTGGAAACTCTCCTCATAACCATCTTCCTCATCGGCTACGCCATAATCGCCTTAGAACACCGCCTGCACATAGATAAAGCCGCTACTGCTATCCTGATAGGCACAGCAAGCTGGTTTGTAATATTTGGCATGCCGCTTTTCACCACAGGTCAAGTTCCGCCTGTCATAGAGGAAGGGCTCGCTCATCACCTGAGCGAGGCAGCCAGCGTTTTATTTTTCCTCTTGGGGGCTATGACCATCGTAGAAGTGGTAGATTCCTACGATGGCTTTCAGTTTGTTCTGCGGCTTTTGCGTGTGCGCAACTTGTGGGGATTTTTAGGGATGCTGGTGGGGCTTACCTTTTTTCTCTCTGCCGTCATAGATAACCTGACGGCGACCCTCCTCATGGTGTCCCTTCTCCAAAAGGCAGTGTCTGCAAATCAACGAAATGTGCGCCTTTTAGGTTCGTCTCTGATTGTTTTAGCAGCCAACTCTGGTGGGGCGTGGAGTCCCCTTGGGGATGTAACCACAACGATGCTCTGGATCAAAGGCTGCATTACAGAAGCTAATGTTATCAAACGGGTCTTTCTACCGAGTCTGATGTCCGTAGCTGTGCCTTTTTTGGTACTGGGACGGCTGCTGCGAGGCGCAGCTGTAGATGTGGATCGGGCTTTATCCAACCTCCAAGAAGAAATCCCTCAGCGCGTAAGCCTAACGGTCTTTCTCGTGGGGATTGGGGGCATTTTGGCTGTACCTATCTTGAAACTTGCTTTTCATGTACCGCCATTTTTAGCGATGCTGCTCTCTATGAGCATCGTATGGCTTACCACTGAAATCCTCTATCGCCGCCTGCGTAACCGCGTAGATGACCCTGTCCGCCTGCGTGTAACCTCTGCGCTGGAGAAGATAGATACCCCCAGCCTGCTATTCTTTCTGGGAATACTGCTGGCGGTGGGGGCGCTCGGACAAGTCGGTATTCTACGATGGGCAGCCGAAGCGCTAAGTCAGGCTATCCCCAACTTAGACATAGTCGTATTTCTGATGGGAATCCTCTCAGCAGTTATAGATAATGTACCGCTTGTAGCGGCCTCTATAGAAATGTTTCCCCTGACTGACTTTCCGACCGACCATCGGCTGTGGGAGTTTATGGCGTATGCGGCGGGCGTCGGCGGCAATCTACTGATTATTGGCTCCGCTGCCGGCGTAATAGCCATGGGGATGGAGAAGATAGAGTTTTTCTGGTATCTGCGCCGTGTCTCTTGGATAGCCTTCACGGGATATGCTATGGGAGCGTTGACATATGTGCTACTGGCGTAGGGGGTAGGCCCTTGTGCCTATCCAAGTGGCAGGGTGGATGTAGCCCGTGAAAGCAAAGGGGCCTGCGCTTATTACATAGGGCGCGGCGGCGCCGAAGGCGCCGCCGCAAACCCAAAAAACGAAAGCATATACGCACCCTTGGCACAAGATACCGGTATAGTTCCTAACATGCATACATTTGAGTGATGTTGATTCGGGTGGTGTGTGTAGCCGGGGCGCCCGGCAAGGGCGAACGCATCCCCATGCTCCCAGATAAGCCCGCCCCTCGGACCGTTTATCTCCTCCCTGCCGATTATCCTAAGCCCAGGCGCCCCTTCCCTATTCTGCGCTATGATCCCCAACGGGCAGATGGACAACCAGATTTATACTATGATCCCCAGACTCTCAATCAGACCCAACTTCTCCTTGCGTGGCGTTCTTACAAGCTCAAACGCTACAATCAACTGCGCTGGCGCGTAGCCCTACTCCAAAAAGCCCCTTCCATTTACTACTTCGCCTTCAACGGCGAAGCCCAAATCATAGACTTCAATCCTGCTCTAAGCAATGCTGTACAGATTCTGGGGCGTCCTAAGCCCCGGCGGGGCATGCCCGTATTAGAAATAGTCCTGCCAGAGAATCGCCAGTTCTTCAAAGAAGAGCTACAAATGGTCTTAGAAGGTCATGCGATACAGCTTCAACGGGCAATAGGCTCGCGATACGCCGAGGTGCACATGTTTCCTCTCTCAAAGCGCCATCAGGTGTATGCCTACTACGCTTTGGATACGACGATCTATCGCCGCCTTTTAGAGACCACGATGAGGCAGCAGGCTTTTTATGAGACTATTCTGGGGCATCTCAGGGAGGGTATTATTCTCTTAGATACCGACAGCCGAGTTCTGTATCTCAATTCAGCTGCTGAATATATCTTAGGCGAAGAAGCCTCTGCCTTAGTGGGCACGAAGTGCGTCTTAGAACCCCAAGACGGCATTTTGACATACAAGGAGCGCCCCCTCCTCGCCACATCTGTATCGCTACCCGACCAGCGCATGCTTTTGATCATTAGGGACTTATCGGATTTGTGGGAAGTGGAAAAGCAACACACCCTCCTCCGTAAAGCCATAGACGAAGCTCCTTATGGGGTTTTGATCATAGAAAAGCGGGATGAAACTCTCCAAGCCGTTTATCATAACCAGACCTTTGCAGAGTGGATGCTGCGCCACTCCACTGACCCTTTGAAGGCTTTGTATGACAGGCTTCCTCGTCACACACAGAAGCGTATCCCTACCCGCCTTTCAGACAGAAAAAGCTTCCAGATGCTTTTGCGAGGTAGCAAAAAAAATCAAGGATGGACACACCTTTTAGCCATATTTTTCCCCATAGACCTAAAAACACCCAAAGGCGATACTGAACTGTATTGGGCAGTTGTCCTGCAAGACCAGAGCGAAGTGTACCAAGCGGCACAAAAGCAGCGACGGTTAGAGCAGCATCACCAGCAGCTCATTATAGAAGCTCAGGAAAAAGAGCGCCAGCACCTTGCCGAAGAACTTCATGACAATCTGGGTATGCTTTTGAGTGTATTGAAGATGGAACTTTCCACTATTATTCAGGACATTCCTCCTGCTTCTGCCTTGCGTACCAAGCTCCAATCCCTCAGCGCTCGTTTGGATGAAGTGGTACAAACGGTTCGTTTGACGAGCCATCAACTCATGCCCCCTCTTGTAGAGCACTTCGGACTCATCCCATCTTTGGAGGCTTTATTGAGGCGATTTCGGGCGGTGACAGGCATGCAGATTCATTTGCAGGTTGACGGAGAGGAAACTCCTCTACCTCTCATCAAAGTTTTGCACATTTATCGCATTATTCAAGAGCTCATCAATAACGCTCTCCGTCATGCCAAAGCGCAAAACCTCTACATTCATCTCCACTATCAAAAGCATCGTCTCGTGATAGAGATTTACGATGATGGGAAGGGCTATGATCCCGCCTCAGTTCAGAAAGAGGGCATTGGTTTGCGCAATATCCTTGGTCGTCTGCGGATACTGCGCGCTCACTGGGAAAACCTTTCTGCTCCTGGATGCGGCGCACGTTACCGCATAGAAGTGCCCATACTGCGCAGAAAGCCTTAAGTTTGCTCCTGATGAGTCAACACCCTATCCACTTGCTCGTCGTAGATGATCATCCCCTCATTACACAGGGTATTACGGGGCTTTTCTCCAATACCCCCGAAGTCGTCATAGAAGCTGTTGCCCACAGCCTCTCCGAAGCCAAGGAGATTCTCCGCACAAAAGCTGACAAGATTCAAGTAGCCCTGGTAGATATTCGCATGCAAGATGGGATGGGCACGGACCTGGTCAAGCACATGACGCGTCACCATCCCCATATCAAAGCCATAGCGCTCACCATGTATGACACCGAAGAGTATCTCAGAGCCATGATTCAAGCGGGTGCCCTCGGCTATGTGCTCAAAAATACCTCCCGTGAAGAGCTCTTAGAGGCGATACATACTGTATTGCAAGGGCACTACTACTTCTCAAAGGCGACCCAGGATATTGTTGGACAATACATTCTTCGTCAGCCAGAGAAATCCTCTCAGCGCTCCCGAGCTACCACTTCGGAAAACGTCCACCTTACCCCGCGTGAGAAGGAAATCTTAGAACTTATCGCCCAAGAACTGACTAATGTCCAGATTGCTGAAAAACTGGGGCTTTCTCCGCGTACTGTGCATACCCATCGCCGCAGCCTTATGCAGAAGCTTGGGGTCAAAAACTCCGCTGGACTGGTGCGTTATGCCATAGAGATCGGCTTAGTGCCGCCACGAAACTAACCCCCCTTCCTTGCGAAAGGTAGTCCGGCTACCTTCTGATGCTACATATAGATGTCCTTACAGCTGTACCAGAGATTTTCACCTCGCCGCTTCACAGTTCCATATTGCATCGTGCTCAGGCAAAAGGGCTCTGCCGAATAGATGTTCATAACCTGCATGACTTCTCACCGAATGGGCGTATAGATGACTATCCTTATGGTGGAGGGGCAGGCATGGTGATCCGCATAGATATTGTGGTAAAGGCACTTCGGCATTTGCAGGCGCAGCGCACCTATGATGAAGTTATATATCTTACCCCAGATGGAGAAAGGCTCTCTCAGCCCCTCCTAAATAAACTCTCCCTCGCTAAATCCCTCCTGTTGATCGCAGGGCATTACAAAGGCATAGATGACCGCATTCGGCACTATGTATCCAAGGAAATCTCTATTGGCGACTATGTGCTGACAGGCGGAGAACTGCCTGCTTTGGTAGTTATAGATGGAATAGTACGGCTTTTGCCAGGGGTGCTTTCGGATGAATCGTCTGCCTTGGAAGACTCTTATCAAGATGGGCTTTTAGCGCCGCCTGTATATACGCGTCCGGCGGTATTTGAGGGACATGAGGTGCCTGCGGTGCTCCTTAGTGGAAACCACGAAGCGATACGGGCATGGCGAATGGAGATGAGCTTGCGGCGTACGCAGGAGCGTCGTCCTGAGCTTATTCGCGAAGATCTCCTTCCCCCAAAGCCCGGCGCAGCAGCCGAAGCTCCGCCAGATAAAAGCGCGCCAGCTTCTCCGGCGGAAGGGCTTTCTTAAAGCGCTCATGATAGCTACGGCGCACTTCGGCTTCCCGCTGCCATAAGCCCAGATATAACTGGCTCACGCTATCCGCATACGCCTCTGCACTCATCACACTCTTACGCTCTCGCAAAGCAGCTAAACGCTCCCGGACATTTTGGCGGGCTTTTTGGAGTTCAGCCTCTCGCGCATTGTACAGGGGCCAGAATACTTGCGCTTCCTCTGGCATAAGCCCCATCTCCTCTGACAAGTAGGCGATTCGCATGCTCTGTATGCGTTCTCGGAGACGATGATGATGGGGATGTTGGGCAAAAACCATCGTCAGAAATAGGGCAGCGTATGTGATTAGCTTCATATGTCTATCGGATAAAACTGGGCTTCCTCGGCTAATAGCTCAACCTCCGAGAGGGGGGCTTCTTTCCAGGAACGGGAAAAGAAAAGCGCGTTGACTCCCCACGAAGCGATCCATAAAACAGCGATGATGAGTAGCCATCGCATGGAGCGTCTGGCTTCATATTCAGCCAGTTTCTGGATTAGCCGCTCTGCGCTCATCATCAAATATGAGTGAATAGAGCGCCCAAAGGTTTAATGGGGAGCTTTCCGTGCCACTGGCTCCGAATGCGTACTTTGCGGCATGCAACCGCTGGTAGGGATTGTCATGGGGAGCCGTAGTGATGCCGATGTCATGGATGCTGCCAAGGCTATTTTGGAGGAGTTTGCTGTGCCGTATGAATATACCATCGTTTCAGCCCACCGAACTCCTGATCGCTTATGGATGTATGGGAAAAGCGCCGTTAGTCGCGGTCTGAAAGTGATTATTGCGGCGGCGGGGGGGGCGGCGCACTTGCCGGGCATGTTGGCATCTCTAACGCCTTTACCAGTGATAGGCGTTCCGATCCGTTCTTCTCAGTCTCTGGGAGGTTTAGACTCTCTCCTCTCGATTGTGCAAATGCCCAAAGGCATTCCTGTCGCCACCGTCGCCGTGGATAATGCTGTCAATGCAGCCCTACTGGCTATTCGGATACTGAGCGTGAGCGATGAACGCCTGATGGCGCAAATGCAAGCCTATCAAGACCGCCTGCGGGCGCAAGCCCTCCAGCCCCTGACGGAGGAGCCTGAGCGGTTTGATGCCATAGTGCTTTGATTGGTTGGCATGTATTTTGTAAGCTCAAAAGATGTATGCGTACCCTGACTTTTGCCCTGATAGGGCTACTGGGTCTGAGCTTGGCTCAGACGACTGAAAAGGAAGCTAAAAAGGAAATTCAACGACGAGCCATCAAAGAAGCGCGAAAAGAAGCGAAAAGATTCAAGCGCGCGGGCTATGACGTGACCCCCGGTTCTCTACCGATGGAGAAGCAGTTGGAGTACACTTGGATACGGCTCTACCAACGCGATGCGCAGGGGCAAGCCGTATATCTCAGCGCTGATGGAAATGCCGTAGCAGAGACTCGCACCGCCGCCGAAATGCAAGCCATAGAAGCTGCAAAGCTCAATCTGGCTGGGCAGCTGGAGACTTTTATTCGGGCGATTATTGAAGCAAATATAGCCAACGCCCAACTCAACGCCCAAGAGGCCTCCTCCGTGACGGAGTTCCTTACCGCTGCGAAAAATGTCATCGTGACTTCTATCGGACAGGTGGAGCCGGCTTTCAAGATTTACCGCAACCTGCCGAATAAGAATGTAGAGGTCAACGTGAAGCTTCTGGTGAATCGCGAGCAGGTACTCCAACAAGCCAAAAAGCAAGTGCGTGAAGAGTTGCGCCAACGCCTCCAAGGTCTGCAAGACAAGGTAGATAAGCTTCTGCCGCTTCAATGAAGCGGTTTATCTGGATCGTTATAGGAGGAGTTTGGCTGCTGAGGGCGCAGGAGCGGATCGTCTCCGGTCAAGCCGAAGTAGAACTACCCCCTGGTTGGTCCATAGAGCGAGCGCAGCGCCAAGCCCTCCATTTAGCGATCTTGAACGCGCTGGAGAGTGCTTTTCCGACGCAGGTCGCCCGCAGTAGCAAGTACATTTTAGACAATCGCAGCGAAGGGACCACCGCTCGCACGCGCACGCACTTCTATCTGACAGCGGATCAATATCTAAGCGGGGAATGGCTTCAGACTTTGGAGGTGCGATATGCTACGGAGGTTCGCAAAGGACAGGTATGGGTGATTTGCAAGGTCAAAGGCAAAGCGCGTGCCCGCACTGAGCCTGCCCTGCCGCTGGAAGTGCGCACGCTCCGCTGTAGAGATACAAGCCGATGTACGACGACGGATTTTCTCGCTGGCGATCCGCTATACTTGTACTTTCGGACGCCGGTAGAGGGGTATCTGCAGGTTTTCTGGGAAGATTCGGATGCCGTGTATCGCCTCCTTCCCTACCAAAACCAGCGTCAAAATGCGTGGTTCGTGCGGGCAGACACGAGCTATTTCTTTTTTGCGCCAGAGCGCCGCGCAGAAGCATTTTGGATGGATGAGCTTATCCTGACTGCTGAACGCCCAGAAGTCCTACATCGCGTATATGTGCTTTTCTCTCCGCATCCCCTTAGCGCCCCGCCAGAGACTTTTGATAGCCGGAGCGGCTTTCATCGCATCCCCTTGGACGCCTTTCAGGAATGGCTCCTCTCAGAGCGGTTGCGCCTACCTAATCTAAACCTCAGACTCTTAGACCTTAGCGTACGACAGAGATGAAAACTCGCCTCTACCTCACATTACTTGCCGTGGCTGTCGCTTCGGCTCAGCCATATAAAGACTTAGAAGGACCCACGGGCGCCGTCTATGCGCTGGCGTTTTCTTCGGACTCTCGGTACCTATTGTCTGCTGGGAGTGATCGTACGGTGCGCCTATGGCACATGCCGCACGGTACCCAACTGGCACGGCTCATAGGACCCACCGCCAGTGTAAATGCCTTAGGCTTATTGCCAGATAGTGCCGGCACGGTTTGGGGCGCTTCCAGCGATGGCAAGGTGTATCAGTGGCGCTTCCAAGAGTATCGTAAAAGTGGTCCTTCGCTTCGTCCGCTTCGGTCGGAGGCACTCGCCAAGCGCGTGCTCAAATCGGCTTCTATAGACCCATGGGAAGGGCTTGCTCTCCATCCGAGCCGCCCCATCCTCTACGCTATCAGTAGAGGCGGCTTGCTGGTCGCATGGGACATCGAAGAAGGCTGGGTACAAACCTTCCGAGACACCGCTGGCGTCGCCTATACCCTATTGCTCTCCCCAAACGGAAAAAACCTCTATGTAGGCAGCGGCACGGGTAATCTCATTATCTTAGATGCGCAGAGTTTGGAAGTTCAGAAAACTCTCCGAGGGCATACGAAGGGCATTCGTGGGCTGGCGCTCAGTCCCGATGGGCGTACCTTGGCAAGTGCGGGCTTAGATGGCAAAGTCATGCTCTGGACCATAGCCGAAGGGCTGCGCACAAAAACCCTGGAAAAGCATACCGACGGTGTGCGTGCGGTCGCTTTCAGCCCAGATGGGCGATACCTCGCCAGTGCTGGAAAAGATGGGCTTTTATGCCTGTGGGCGCTTCCGACAGGACGCTTAGAAAAAGTGATTGATCTGGGCGTGCCGCTCTGGACAGTTTCCTTTAGCCCAAATGGACAATATCTCGTTGCTGGCGGTGAGGCAGCCCTCCTGCGCCTGTGGCGCATAGACCAGCTTGGGATTCGCCCTATTCAGATCATTGCGGAAACGGATTCTTTGTATGCGCCGCCGACTGACCTACAAGACAATATTCCCCAGTGCCGAACAGCCCAGCCGCACCGTTATGCCTTCATCATCGGAAACGAAGATTATCGGAGCTTTCAGCCCACCTTCACCCCGGCGATGAATGTGCCTTATGCGCTGCGAGATGCTTATACCTTCCGCATGTATGCAGAGAATGTACTGGGCGTTCCCCCACTGAATATCGTCTTTCTGCAAAATGCTACTGCTGCCCAGACTGAGCGTGAGCTGGAGAAACTTTTGCTGCTTATCCAAGCCAGCCGTGGAAAAGCGGAGGTATTTTTCTATTATGCTGGACACGGGGTGCCGCATCCTCAGACGCAGGAAAGCTACTTGCTGCCCGTAGACGCCTCGCCGACTGCTCCAGATAAAGGGGGGATTCGGCTTACTGACCTTGTACAGAAGCTGGGCGGTAGCGGAGCGGAGAAAGTGTGGATTATTTTGGATGCCTGTTTCAGCGGCGGCGCCCGAGAAGAGAGCCCCTTAGCAGCACGCGGTATTCGTTTGCGTCCTAAGCCCGTAGTCCTCAGCGGTCCCGTCGTCTTCATCTCCGCTACCTCTGCCGACGAAGAAGCCCTCCCCTATCATCAGGCACGGCATGGGCTTTTCACTTACTTTCTTCTGAAAGCCCTCAAACTCAAAGGTTGCACCCACACCCCTATAGAAACCTTACTGGAAGAAGCTGCTACCGAGACGACCCGTTATAGCCTCCTGCTGCATAATAAGCTCCAACGCCCCACTTGGATCGTCAGTCCAGCCCTGTCCGAAAAGATCCTCGGTAGCCCATGGTGAGCCTTATACCCCTCTGCAGGATCTGCTGCACTGCCTGTCTATGCTATAAACTTATCTTTGCATCATGAGGTATGCGCTCTTGGTGAGCCTTCTTTTAGCTCAGCAGCGCCCTCTGGTGAAGATTGGGAAGCTCCAGTACGGGGGGGGCGGCGACTGGTACGGCAATAAGACTTCCCTGCAAAACCTCCTGAAATACGTCCGTGATCATGCCCCTATCCCTGTACAGCTTCAGGAGGAGATTGTACGCCCTTCTGCGACAAACCTTGGCGACTTTGCCATGTTATATGCGTCAGGGCATGGGAATATAGAGTTTTCTCCCGCTGAGATAGAAAATCTGCGGCGATACCTCCTCAACGGTGGCTTTTTGCTGTTAGATGATGACTATGGGATGCACCAGTACGCCAAACGCGCCCTTATGCAAATCTTACCGGACGGGCAGTTCCAGCTCATCCCCGATGACCATCCGATTTTCCACTGCTATTATGAGTTTCCCTTTGGACTGCCCAAAGTGCATGAACACGACAACAAGGCACCGCAGTTGTACGGGCTTTTTTACAAGGGGCGGCTCGTTGCAGCTTTGACGTATGAGGCTGATCTGGGGGATGGGTGGGAAGACCCGCAGGTGCACCGCGACCCCCCCGAAGTGCGCGAACTTGCCTTCAAAATGGGCGTCAATATCCTATGCTACGTGCTGACACACGCATGGTAGAGGGGAAGCGGAGAAAATAAGCTTGTTTTTGTTCAGGTAGCACTTTTGCGCCCTTTATCAAAACTCTGCACTGGCTTGTCTTTTTGTACTTCCTTGGTGGGGAGTGTTTGGGTTATCTGAGGGGTGTGCGGCGGCGCCTTCGGCGCCGCCGCACACCCCATGTAGCCTGCTCTCTAAAAAAGTAAATAGGGCTCTGGCATCATATACGCTCCCTACTGCGCCAGATAAGCCAGCAGCGCAATAATGCCAGCTATCAGCAGCACAAAAGCCGCCACTTTTAGCCAACTAATGGGACGGTCGCCATCCACGGTGCCGGTGCGCCCATGTACGACCACTCTATAGGGTTTGCCGCCGTAGCGGTAGGCTAAAATGTAAATCGGCACATAGGCAAGCTTCGTTTTCAGGTTAGAAAGCTGCAAGCGCATACGAAAATCCCTGTAAGTATCGCCGGGAATGGCGCGTTTGCAGGCTTCGGCGGTCATGTCATAGATGCGCTGCTGACCTTCTTGCCAGGCTTCTGGGAGGGGCTTATCGGGCAGGGCAACATCCCAGCCAAGGAAGTATGCAGGATCGTATGCTCGTAAGTCGGTCGTCGTCGCAAACTCCCCGATTCCATCCAGGTAGCGTTGGGGCAGGCTTTTCAGCCCCGATACAAGTACATCGTCAAAAAAATCATGATGATGCCCCGACACGGGGGCGCCCCATTCCGTATAAGTGAATGTACGGCTCTGCCAACTGCGGGTTTGTTGGTCAAAGTACCTTTCAGTGCGGGTACGATAGTAGCCGGGTATGGCTTGCCAGTGTGCCCAGACTTCGGCATCAAAGGTCCAAATAGGCAAATACACGCCCCGCAGCTCATCTATGCGTGCGCGACGACTCAGATCGGAAGGCGCGAACCACAAACTTTTGAGCCAGCGTTGAAAAGCTTCCTGAGCCGCTTTTCGGTCAATCCCAAAGGGTAAAACGCCTTGTGGACGCACAGGTTGGCTCTGGAGGGCAGCTTCATTGACGGCTTCGGCTCCGCAGAAGTCGCAAGTAGCTCGCGCTTCCCGATACGCGATTTGCGCCCCACAACTGCTACAGCTCAGAACCTTATGTTCTGGAATGCTTGCCCGTTGCTCAATAGATGCCTGTAGAGCCGCCTTCAAGTCTATCTCCTCAATCCTCTCATAAGACACTGGTACTTCCTGACGATTGCCACAATACGGACACACCAAACTTTCGCTTCCTGCTTCATATACCACAGCTGCGCCACAGCCTTTGCAGCGAACGCTAAATATCTCCATCTCTTGTCAAAAGTAGCGCCCCGCTTCTATATGGAGGGGAAGGCATCTGTAAAGAGCTACCGTAGGCGTAGGTCGCGCTCTATGGCTTCTATGATCTGGCGACGCACGCCAAGCTGATTGAAGCGGGTGTCTGTGCTGGTGGGATGCACGCGATTGGACAGAATGACAA
>CAZZMF010000006.1:0-13601 GCA_964655255.1 uncultured Sphingobacteriaceae bacterium | reverse complement strand
CAGCCCATGCGCTCACGCTCCAGCTACCTGCGCTCAATGCGAGTGAATCGGTCACCTTTTCGGTAGAGTATAGGGTAGAAGCTTGTAGCCAGCTTGGCTCTACTTTTTCTCTCCAGTGGGGCTGCCACAATCAGACCTGCCAGACGGTGAATGCCACAGGCGGCGTCACGGTCGCTGCGAGCGGGCAGACTCCCAATATCACCACGGGTGCCTTCCCACCTAATGGGAATGCCGTCGTCTTTATCAACGAAAACAGCTGTTATAATCAAGCCAGTCGGGCGCTTTTCCGGGCGGCGAATGTCGGCACAGGTACAGCGTATGATGTGACCGTGGAGCTTTTCGTCTCGGAGTACCCCAGCGATGCTTACAATCCTAACATGATAGCCCGGATTGATACGCACACTCTGACCGTACGCATAGGGGCTAATGGGGCGCCTGTAGCTCGCCAGATTATCTATGCAGAGGCTGGGGCTGGATCGACGGCATGCTTTGGCGTCCCAGATGTCGTTCGTCGGCTTATTCTCAGAGTGCCTAATCTCAATCCTGGCGATACGCTGTTCGTAGAGTTTGACCACTACCTGTGTGATATATCCGCCTGTCATGGGGTGACCCGACCGAATATCCGCAGCATCGGCTGGAAGGTAGAATACAAAAATGCCTGTAATGACAGCTATGAGTCCTCAGGCGGCAGTAACTATCGTGCGCAGTATAACGCCCCGCTCACCAACAGCGCCCCAGGTACCTTGAATGATGGACAAACCTTCAACTTATGTGTGACTGTAGGGGATGAGCCGGGGAACTACATTTTCCCATTTGCGGATAACTATGTAAACTCGGGCGGGTCTCCTGCCGCGTCTAACTATCAGTTTGAATGGGTCTTTACTTTGCCGCCGGGCGTGACTTACACAGGCGCTCCTGTGACATGGATCGGTACCCAGTGGAATGACCCCAATATTACGCTTTCGTGGCCCGCCGCTTCTGTGAGTGTCGCTGGCAATACGGTAAGGGTGATCTTTACTGATGCAAACCGACCTGCGGGCTGGCAGACCAACTGGCCCACGGGCTCTTTCAAAAACTCCTATCTCTGCTTGCCTTTGGTGCTCAACTGTGGGGTAGCAGGCACTTACACCATCACCAGCCAGATCCTCTTCAATCCTAATCCAAATTGTAATCCAAGTGGTTTCTGTTATGGGATACCCCAGACGACCAGCATCACGCTCAACTGCCCAGTAGCCTGCCCGCAAGGTATGCTAATGACAAACTTTACTTTCCGCCGTACTTCCTATGGGCTGCCAGATAATGATAATGATGGAGCCCCAGATGGGAATGGCACGCTGGACATGACCAAAATCCGCACTGATCGGGTCATGGTTACCGATACGGCTACGGCTTACTATGAAGCGGTCGTGCGCGGGGGACCTTGGCAGTATGCCTGGGCTATCTTAGAGTTGGGGAGTGAAGGGGATCGCTTTGCACCTGTCCGGGCCTATGTCCGCATACGAAAAGCCGGAAATGGACCCGTCTATCAAGGGCTCCTTCCTCTCCAAAATAGCAATATCTGCGGTTCGTGGCCTAATTGTAACCGCTTCGCCATAGACCTGAGAGTATCCAGCCTGATAGCTGAGGGGCTTGTACCAAATGGATTCCAGTGGGAAGCGGACGACTCTGTGAAAATATGGCTGCGTGTCTGGGTATGGAACAATCCCGGCGGTTTTATCGGACCAGTGAATGCGACGCCCTTTTTATACACTACACCCAATCCGGCTCCCTTAGGGGCGGACTTAGCGCCACATCCAGATAATCAGCGCCATGCCTGCGGTAGCTGGGGGGAAACCATAGAGCTTATTGGGTATTACTTCTACACTACAGACCCCTATGTGTATGAGACACAAGGCTGTGATACGCTCCTCGTGCGGCTATATCACTACCTCAGTATTGGTCCCTGCTGCGCCAACTACTGCTCAGGCAACCTTTTCCCTTATGAGTATCGGCTCTGGGCTCTGCCAACGCAGATAGATGTTACCTTGCCGACGGGATGGCGGTATGTACCGGGTAGTGGATACTTAGATCATTTGCGCACGCAAGGAAACCCCAATGGCATTGGAGCTAATTGCGTAGTTCAGACGGATGCGCCGGGGACTGCTGAGCCTGTCAGTCCTAACGCTTCCCCACTTATTTTCCAGCTATCTAATCGCTTTGAGATAAACGGCGGACCGTATATTGGCAGCGATGACGGGATGTTTGGGATCCTTTTCTTCAAGGTTGTGCCGTCGTGCGCTGTAGCTTCTGATGTGGAGCAGCCGCTCTCTTATACGGTGCACTTCTCTGGGCGGTTGAGTGAGAGCCAGACTTCGCCGGCGGCGCCGCTCGGCGTGCGTCTCAAATATCGTGGTCCTCGCCTCGCTATCAAGGCTGTGACTAATCCCGTCACCGCTACCCAAAATATTGTAGAATGGTATGTGAAAGTCTCTAACACTTCCAACGTGGCGGATGCTCCCCACAGCTTCCTTTTCTTTGACACGCAGTATGGCAACCTCACCGTTACGCAGGTCATAGATGCCGCTACCAACACAGCTATTGCGCCTACAAATGGCTATTATCCTATCGGTACGGTCGCCGCTGGCGCAGACAAATACTATTATGTACGAGCGCAGATTACTTCCTGTGCGCCGAAAGATACCCTCTGGGCACGGGTAGGATGGGAATGCAGCGGCTATCCACCGAGCTTGCCGGCTTATCTCTGTCTGGCTTCCGCTCCCCGAGATACCCTTACTTTCATCCCGACCAATCCCGTAGTCCAAGTCTCCTCCTCTGTCGCCCCTAACCCCGCAGAGCTCTGCGATACCCATACCGTTGTCGTTACGCTGACTAATGCCGGTACGGGATATGCGTATAATCCCTTCCTGTATTTCACGCTGCCGACGGGGATGGTCTTTGTACCAAACTCCGCCGAAATAGCATACCCTGCGGGCGGGGCATGGACACCTATCGCTGATCCTCAGGCCTTCTTTGTGCTACGCTATTGGAATCTCGCTGCTCAACTCCCTGCTCTCGCTTCCGGAGTGCCTCATACACCCTCTCCCGCTAATCAGATTCAAGTGCGCTTCAAAGTCACAACTACCTGCAACTACATTAGCGGCGGGCAGATTAGCTTCTTCTCCCTATACCGAAATGTCTGTGGTCAGATTGGCTATCAGATCGCTGCTTCCCCGATCATGAGCCTTACAAATGTGATTGTTCCTTATACGACCAATATAGTCGCCCCCGACCTAACTCTGTCTGGGTGTCAGACGATACACACCTACACCATTTCTATCACCAATCTCGGTACGGGCAGCACGACTATGTACGATAGCGTTCGGGTAACTATCCCCGCGGGCTTCTATGTAACTAATAGCACGATACCTATTCAAAACTTCCCGGCGCAAAATCCTACCGTTACGACCTCTGGTGGGAATACCATCTTGTCTTGGGGACTTGAGCCGAATCATGGTCCGGGGACGACGATGAGCTTTAGCTTCCAGTTTCAGATTGACCCGTCGCTGCCGGGCGGGACTTATTCGCTCACAGTGCAGACGGTCATCAATGCCAGCCGTAGTTGCGGTAATACCACCTGTCAGGTCTTTTATCCGACAGGTATGCGGAATGCTACTCTGACCCTTGTGCGTCCTGCTGGTGTATGGACGGGCGAGGTGGATAGCGACTGGTTCAAACCCTACAACTGGGGCGACTGTGAGCTGCCTACCTGTACCAAAGATGTAACCATCCCCGATGTGGCTAACGACCCGGTCATCAATAATGGCGTAGCTGAATGCCGGGACATTACGATAGAGTCAGGGGCGGTGCTTACCATTACCGGCACGGGACAACTGGATATTTGTCGCAACTACTGGCTGCAAAACGGGGCTACCCTCTCTGCGCAGCAAGGCTCGCATATCCGCTTCGTCGGACCCGCGAATAATCAAACTTACACCCGCGATGGAAATGGCGACCCTTATCATGTAACTATGGCGCAGGGGACGGCAGGGTATCGGTTGATTCTTTTCTCGCCGCTGGAGTTTGATGGGACGCTGACGCTCACCCAAGGCGTCATAGATGGATATACGCATGGACAGCAAACATATGCCCGTACAGCGTCGGCTGCGGTAGTCACACCCGGCAATCCCAATAGCTATGTGTCCGGCATCCTGCGCCGTCGGCTCAATAATAACGCTGCTGACGGATGGTATTACCTACCTGTGGGACACCTTCCCAGTGGGAAAGGCTATCAACTGGCACAAGTGCAGTTTAGTGCGGCGCCCAGTGCATCGCACTTAGTAGCCAACTTCTTGCCTTGGCCTAACTTACCTCCGCCGACCTGCGTCAATCAGACCGACTGCGGCGCTCAGTTCGGTACCATGCCCAACCTGGACAATGGCTACTGGATCATAGAGCGGGTAGGTGGGGCTGTTCCACCATATCATATTCGTCTCTTTGCCAGAAACTATACCAACGCGAACGGCCAGGGGTATGCCGTCGTCAAGCGTCCAACGGGGTCGTCTGCTCTATTTGCCTTTGACGGCGTGTGCGAAGGCTCTCCTTATGACCAGGCTCATCAAACAGGGCGGCTCCAAGTGTCGGACTTCTCAGAGTTTGCGATTGCGCAGAGTCCGGTACCACTGGCGGTGCGGTTTATCTATGCCCGAGCAGCCGCCCGTCAGCACAGCATAGAGCTTTCCTTCGCTGTGCAGCAGGATTGGACGCAACTTCTCCGGCATGAGGTGGAGCGTTCCATAGATGGGCTGTCTTGGGAGCGTGTGGGAAGTGTCGAAAAAGAGGCTTACCTGCGCCGAGAAGGGGATGTAGGGTATTATCGCTGGGAAGATTATGGAGTTGAGCGGGAGCGCCGCTACTTCTATCGGGTGCGTGCGGTGGAAGCGTCCGGCGCCAGCTATCTATCCTCTGTCGTAGAAGCGCAACTGCCGGTGCTCGGACAGCTTCAAGCGACTATCTATCCCAACCCTTCGGATGGCGAAGCTTGGTTGGATCTGAGCGAAGCGGGACACACGGTGCGCATCTGGGATGCTGCGGGTAAGCTGGTCTGGGAGAAGTATGCAGATACTGAGCGCCTCGCGCTGCCGGCTCAGCAGCTCAGTGCAGGCGTATATATAGTGGAGGTTGGTGAGCTGCGCCTGCGCTGGATGAAGCGCTGAGTTCTCCTTCAAGCTGCGGTGAGGGTGGGATGGGCGATAGACTCATCTCACCCTCTTTCTTGTTCACCAGAGTGCGCATTAGTTTGTCTTTTGGGTGCGGTGCGGCGGCGCCTTCGGCGCCGCCGCACCGCACGTAATCTGACCCCTGCCAAGATTTTATACCAAAGCCCCCCATTTGCTTTTCTATTGTGCATTCTGGTGAGAAATAATAAAATGGTGGCAGAGAGTAGGCTATGTGGGGCGGGGCGGCGCCTTCGGCGCCGCCCCGCCCCCTCAAAAGACAAAGGAATGCGCTACTTTGGTATTATGAGTATAAGGGGCTGATGCGCATGGGTTAGCTGAGGATGTGGCGGCGGCGCCTTCGGCGCCGCCGCCACACCCTCAAAAGGCAAAGAAATGTGCCACTTTGGTATCACATGTCGCAAACAAATAAAACATGAATGGCAAAAGTGTGTTTTTCTGCTTCAAAAAAAGTAAATGAACATGGAGGCGAGAAAGATGCACCTCGCGCCATTCCGAGAGGGTTTCTGTGGCATTTCAAACACTCTCTCAGTCTGAAAGCCAGAATGAAATAGCCGACATACCCCTCTGTATGGCGAGCTTCCTACTCATCCTCAATCTCATCCTCCTCCTGCTCTTGGGGTAGCATCGGCGGGTCAAAGTCCCGTGAAATCGGCGCTTCAAACTCATCACCCAAGTCAGGCGCCTCTATCTCCCGGAAAATAAACTCCGGATCAATCAGATATTCTTCTGACCCTTCCTCCACCGGTTCCGGTATACCCAACTCCCACTCTTCCCCGAAAAGGTAATCCATTCGCATTAGCATGAGCTTTTCTGGCGGGATTTCCAGGATAAACTCCACGCGTCGATTGCGTGCTCGGTTCTCTTCGGTGGTATTAGGGAGGAGGGGACGGTCAGAACCATAGCCTTTGGCGATGATTTGGTCGGGCGGCAGTCCAGTCGCTTGCAGGAGGTATTGGCGAATGTTTTCCGCGCGCTGCTGGGAGAGCTTGCGATTGTAGGCGGGATCCCCTATGCCGTCGGTGTGCCCCTCTACATACAGCTTGACAAAGGGATATTTCAGCAAAAAGCCCGCGATGTAGTCTAATCGTCCATAAGCTTCGGGCGTGATTTCAGCGCTATTGGTTGGAAACTCCAGGTTTTCCAGCACATACGGGCGCTGCAGTTCAGCGGTCGTGAGAAAGAGCGAATACACCTGATCATCAATCAGCGCCACCGTGTCGGGTATGCGAATCAGATGCGTATCCAGTACCATGAGTTGATACTGACGATTCTGTACCAGCATGAACTCAAAGTATCCGTACTTGTTAGAAAAAACGGGCGTTATTTCTGTGCCTTCGGTCAGGTCTATGGCGATGACGATACCGATGAGGGGCTGTTTAGTGACGGAGTCTATGAGGTAGCCTGAAAGCTTTGTGATGGCATCGGGGCGTGCCTCCATCGGCAGCTCAAAAGAATACAAGTCAAAGTTGCGTCGGTCTTTTTTGGTGGCGCGGGCGTAGTAGATTTTGTTGCCGCGTCCGTCTATGGTGAAGTAATACTCATCGCCGTCGGTATTGACGAGGGGTCCCAGATTGCGAGGCTCTTCCCAGAAGCTCCCTTGCCAGCGGCTCTTGTAAATATCATACCCCCCGTACCCCATGGGCTGCCCCGTAGAGCTAAAATATAGCGTCTGATAGGCATCATAGAAGTATGGCGTTACTTCATCGCCACAGGTATTGATGAGCGGACCGAGATTTTGGGGGGTGGACCAGGTGCCATCCGGCTCTAAACGAGACACATAAATATCTGACTGTCCAAAGCCGCTCGGACGATTAGAGGCAAAAAACAACAGCGTATCCCCTGCCAAAAAAGGGTGCGAGTCCCAGTAGGGGGAGTTTATCTTAGGCCCGAGGTTGCGGGGGGGTTGCCAGCGCCCATTTTCGTATCGTGACTCATACAAGTCGCAAGAACCGTAGCCATCTGGCGCATCACACCGCGCAAAGATCAGCAGCGTCCCGTCAGAGTTGAGGCAAGCAGAGCCTTCGTTATAGGGGCTATTGATAACATCCCGAAACTTCTCCGCAGGACGAAAGCCCCCCCGCACAATATCCCGTTGGCTAAAATACAAGTCTTCATTCCGCAGTTGGTCAGGGTCGGCAGCGGTGAGGACATTTTCGCGTCGGGAGGTAAAAATCAGCACTTGTCCAGAGGGATGCATGTAGGGCGCATAATCCGGATGGGGGGAGTTGATATGCGGACCCAAGCTAAGTAGGACGCCTTTCGGTGGCGCGAGGGTATCTATTTTTTGGCGCAGGCGAACGATTTTTTTGTAGTATTCCAAAGGTACCCATTCGCTGCGCCAGCGCTCCCGCAGGCGCTGATACGCCACCCGAATCTCCGAAGGCGCTGTATGCATATTGCGCAGGCACAGCCCGTACAGATAGCTGCTGGTCAAGGTATCGCCTAAGTACTCCCGTACTTGTGCCCAGCGCCAAAGCAGGTGGAGTGAGGTCGTATCCCGAAAGTCATACACCGAAAACTGCGTGACGTATGCTTTCAGAAGCGAATCTATCCGTGGAATATCCTCATCGGCTTCTGCCTGCTTGAGGGCACGTAGGAACTTCCGTGTGCGAGGGGCTTTTTGGGTGTGAAAGAGCCGCGGAAACTCCACCGGCGGAGGCAGAATAACTTCGCCTTCGGTGGGCTTGAGAAATGTGCCAGCGATTGGACGCAAGCGTGGCTGCCCCCACAATAGAAGCAATAGCCCTGTGCTTAATACCCATGTGCGCTGCATCTAAGAGCCGCTTTACGCAAAAATACCATGTACTTCTGCATGTAGTTTAGAAGGCGGTTTCACTGATCGGAGTGGGGGGTGCGGCGGCGCCTTCGGCGCCGCCGCACCCAAAAACGAAAACTCTCCAATATAAAGCCCTCTCGCATCGTATGCCTCTCAGCGACCATCTATTCGGGTAGCTTTTTCCGTCCCCCTCGTGGATAGCGTATATTTGCCCTTCATGCTACGGCTGTCATGGCTTTTAGCTACCTGCGCACTGGCGCAGACGGCATTTCATAGGTCGCCTTTTCAGACGCTGGAAGACTATGCCCCGGCGGTGCCCCCTTCTCGGACGCCTTTTGGAACGCCTTCCCCTACCTACTGGCAGAATAGAGCCGATTACCAAATGGAAATCACCATAGACCCCAAAACCCATCGTCTCTCTGGCACGGCTCGCCTTACCTATACCCATAACGCGCCCTTCCCCATCTGTGAAATATGGCTCGCCGTAGAACCTAACTACTTCAGCTTGGACGGATACGGGCACCTCAGCCGAAACTTCCAGTGGGAGGACTTCCGACGAGATGCAAAGCGCGGACGCGCCAACCGCATCGAACTCTATGCTCGGCAGTTAGAAAACTATCAGCGCACCAATCTCCAAATCACCGAAGTAGCGCTGGAAGAAGGAATCAGCGCGCGTGCTTTACCTTATCGCATAGAGGAGACTCTCATGCAGGTCGCCTTACCGCGCTGCCTGAGCACCGGCGAACGCCTCACGCTGCGTTTTCGTTGGAGCTTCACCCTCAACGACGCGCTCGTAGAAGGACGCGCCGGCTACATGATGACGGAGAAGGGACCTATTTATCAAGTCGCCCAGTATTATCCGCGTCCCGTTTTGCTGAATGACATCCGAGGCTGGGAGAAAATGCCCTATTACGGACCGAGCGAGTTTGCGACGCAGTTTGGCGATTATGAAGTGAGCATACGCATGCCCAAGGGTTATCTCGTTGCCGCCACTGGGCGCCTCCTCAATCCAGAGCACGTATTCACTCAGACGCAGTTGGAGCGTTGGAAAAAAGTCAATGCTGATAGCACGACCTTTATCACCACCGCTAAGGAACTGCCTCTCAAGGTAGAAAAAGACACCTTGACGTGGCGCTTCCGAGCGGAAAATGTGCGGGACTTTGCCTTTGCCGCCAGTAATCAGTACATTTGGGAAGCCCGCTACACGCAGGTACCCGGCGCTCCCCAACCGACCTTGGTACAGTCCCTCTATATTCAAGAAGTGGCGCCCTTATGGCGACACTTGGCTCTCGCCGCTGCAGAACATACCCTGCATGAGTACAGCCGTTATACTTTCCCTTTCCCTTATCCGAGCATGACTGTGGCGTATGGCGGAGTATACGGCATGGAATATCCGATGATTGTCTTCTGCGGGCGCCAAGAGCCAGGCAAAGATGGCTCTATCTCACAGCCTTTGCGCCATAGCTTCATCTCCCTCATCATTCATGAAGTCGGGCATAACTTTTTCCCCATGATTGTCTGTTCGGATGAGCGGCGTTGGATGTGGTTGGATGAGGGACTCAATACCTATCTGGAAAACCTCGCCAAACAAACCTTTGAGCCTCTCATCCGAGCAAATGAAAGCTACATAGAAAGAGAGCGTCTTATAGGCTACTTAGCCCGGGGCAATAGCCAGCCCATCATGAACCATCCTTTATCTATTCGGGAGATGGGCGCTAACGCTTACCTCAAAGTCGCTATCGGATTAGAAACTCTGCGAGAATATATCCTGGACCCCGAACGAATGGATACGGCTTTTCAGCGATATGCACGGGCATGGGCATTCAAGCATCCCGAGCCATGGGACTTTTTCCGGTGTATCTCGGGCACCATCGCGCAGGAACTGGGATGGTTCTGGAAAGGGTGGTTTTTAGACACAGCGACAGTGGATATAGCGATTGACACGGTGATACAGGAGAAAGTATTTGTGGAGCAGCGGTATCGCGAGGTGCTGCTTGCCGAAGATGAGCGGGCTGTGCAACGGTATTTGGCTCGTCTGGCGCGAGATACAGTACCTATGCGTTTTTATGTGGATAAACATCCAGAGTTAGTAGATGCGGTAGTGAAACATAACCGCACAGCATACGCAGAGTTATTAGCGAAGCGGCAAAAGTCATGGGCAGAAGCCGCTGCTGCCGCTAACAAGTACTTGAAGGAGAAAGGCGACCTATATGAAGTGCGTGTGCGCTTTCGCAACTATGGCACGATGGTGTGGCCCCTCTGGGTCAAGATTACTTACAAAGGTGGGGCGAGTTCGCTGTGGTATTTTCCAGCGGAGTCTTGGGCAAAGGACCCTTCTACGCTGGTGAAAGTCTTCTACACGCGCCAGCCCGTGGAGAAAATAGAGGTAGATCCGTGGGGCATATCGTTGGACATTCGTCCGGAAAATCAGATTTATATTTATGGAGCCGTTGGAGGCGATTGAGCGCCGGCTCCAGAGGATAGAACGGGCGGTGCGGGCGCTTCGAGCCGCTTATGACCGCTCCATCCAAGAGCAAAAATCCCTACTTTTGACGCACCACAAGCAGCGGGAGCGGCTCCGGGAGCAGCTGCTGCGCTTGCGGCAAAAGGTAGAAGTGGCTCTATCGTATGGCAGAGGAGACTCGGACATGGACGATTCTCGGGCGGCGTCTGACGATACAGGCGTCCCCGCAGACAATAGCGCACCTTGAGACTCTCCTTGCGGAGATGGCTGAGCAAGCCGCTCGCTTCCGCAAGGTGCATCCGTATGCCGACGAGCTGACCCACTGGCTCATGGCAAGCCTAAGCACCTTAGAGGCGCTCTCCGAACGCCTCCAGTTATACGAGCAATACTGCCAGCGCATAGAAGCCCTTCTACCGCCTGCATTCCTCACCGACGAAGTATGATGAGCACAAGCATAATCATAGGCATAGGGATCGGGCTATTGGTAGGGGCGGCTGGCGGTTATGCAAGCCTATATGTTTTGACCCGCAAGCATCGCCGAAAACTGGCACAAGCCGAAGCCGAACACCAAGCTCGCCTCAACGCCTTAGAAAAAGAAGCGCAAGAGCGCATCCAACGCTTAGAACAGAAAGCCTCCCAGCGCCTTCACGAAGCAAATCGCCGTTATCAGCTGGCAGAGAAAGAAGCCGAACGCCGTATTCGGGAGCGTTTAGCGCAAGAAATAGCCGAAGCCAAAGCCAAAGCCCAAGAACTGCTCCAGCAAGCCCAAGCACACCTTCGCGATGCCGAGGAACGCCACAAGCAAGTCATTCTTCTGGAAGAGACCGTCAATCGTCGCCAAGAGCAAGTGCAGCAACAGTTGGCATTGCTTCAGAAGGACTTTGAGCGGTTAGAGCAGCAAAAGGAGGCTCAAGAGCAGCGCCTGCGCGAGCTTCTCAAACGGGAGGAAGCCCTCGCCGAAAAAGAGCAAGCTGTCCAGCAGCGTTTGGAGGAAATCAGCGGCATGACGCGGGACGAAGCGCTCCATCAGCTCATGGAAAGCCTCAAAGAAGAAGCCGAAGCCCGTGCCCATAACGAAGTCCAGCAAATCTTAGAGGAAGCCCGCATCAAAGCCGTAGAAGAAGCCCAACGAATCGTAGCGATTACCCTTTCCAGAGTAGGGGTGGAACAGTCAGTCCAGCACAGCATCACGACTTTTCCTTTGGAGAGCGATGAGCATAAGGGGCGCATTATTGGACGCGAAGGGCGCAATATCCGCACGCTGGAAGCCCTCACAGGCGTAGAAATCATCGTAGATGACACCCCAGGGGCTATAGTTATTTCTTGTTATGACCCCATTCGGCGTGAGATAGCCAGTCGGACGCTCCAGCGGGTCTTAGCCGATGGGCGCGTCCATCCCGCTCGTATTGAAGAAGTCGTCAAAAAGGTAGAGCAGGAAATAGAGCAGGAAATCCGCGAAATCGGGCATCGCACCCTCATGAGTCTGGATATTCGGGGGGTAGCGCCCGAAATCCGCGACCTTATAGGTAAAATGCGCTTCCGGTTCTCTTTCGGTCAGAACCTCCTCCACCATTCTAAGGAAGTCGCCCGCCTCGCCGCTATCATCGCCGCCGAACTCGGACTGCCCAAGGAGAAAGTCCGCCTTGCCAAACGCGCCGCTCTATTCCATGATATTGGAAAAGTCTCCGACGAAAACCCCGAAATGCCTCATGCGCTCTTAGGCATGGAGATTCTGCGTCGGCATAAAGAACATCCCGAAGTGCTCAACGCCGTCGGTGCTCATCACGATGAGATTGAAATGACAAGTATCATCTCGCCTATCGTACAGGTAGCCGACGCTATCAGTGGGGCGCGCCCCGGCGCCCGCCGCGAGACCGTGGAAAAATACATCCAGCGCATCCAAGAACTGGAAGCGCTACCAAAAAAGTTTCCCGGCGTCACGCAGGCCTTTGCCCTTCAAGCCGGTAGAGAACTCCGCATACTCGTAGAAAGCGACAAAGTCTCCGACGACCTCACCGACAAAATCGCCCAAGCCGTCGCCGAAGAAATCCAAAACACCATGCAGTACCCCGGTCAAATCAAAGTAACCGTCATCCGCGAAAAACGCAGCATAGCCTATGCGCGCTAAGACGGACTGGCTGCTCACATTTTCACGCCTCTTCGTGGGGGTACTCTTCACGATTTCGGGACTTATCAAAGTCAACGACATTCGCGGCTTTGCCTACAAGCTGGAGGAGTACTTTGAAGTCTTCTACAAACACAGCGGCATCCCATTTCATGAAATATTCGGACCGTGGAGTGTAGCCCTCGCAGGTGGCATCGCCGTATTTGAGACGGCGCTGGCGCTTTTTCTTCTTATTGGCTATGCGCGACACTTTACCGCATGGAGCCTTCTGTTGATGATTGTATTTTTCACTTTTCTGACGGGCTACTCCGCTATCACAAAAGCCGTCTCGGACTGTGGATGCTTCGGCGATGTGATCAAGTTTACGCCGTGGCAATCTTTCGCCAAAGATGTCGTGCTGCTCTTTTTCATCGGCTACATTTTCCTCAAGAGGGAGGAGCTACGGCTATGGGTACCGCGCAAAGCCGCTGCTCCCTTAGCATGGGGGTTGGCAGCCGTCATAACCGGCATGACGATATATTTCTACCTCTACTTGCCAGCGATAGACTTCCTTCCCTACCATGTCGGACAGAACCTCAAAGCCGCCACGACCCCTGACCCCCGCACACATACTATCGCTATCACAGACTATGTTTCTACCCAGTCCTCAGAATGTCAAATAGACGAGATGTCTGGACGCACGCTCATGCTTGTGGCGATGCGACTGGAAGACCTCACCGAAGCCCAAATAGAGCGTTGGAAAAGGCTTTTAGACGGACTGCCTTCGGATGTCAAGGTGGTCGGAGTGACTTCCTCATCCCCTGAGCTGCGCCAGCGGTGGCCCAAAGAGAAAGGCATTAGCGTTTGCTTTGCGCCTCAGGATCAGACCGTACTCAAAGCCATCTTGCGCTCGTCGGCGGGGGCGCTGTATCTGGAAGACGGGATTATCCGTCAGAAATGGAGCTGGCGCCAGCTCCCCGAGGGCAAAGCCCTGCGAAAATAGCCCCAACTGGGGCTTTTGGGAAGCGCTGCTTCTGCATC
>CAZZMF010000005.1:0-13747 GCA_964655255.1 uncultured Sphingobacteriaceae bacterium | reverse complement strand
TTCTCACTGTCGGCATACCAGGCGCTTGTATAGGACACCATATCTATGGCTTGCCCCGTAGAGTCCTGAAGGACTATGGTCCCGCTGCGATTAGGTATAGCAGGAAAAGACGGAATCCCCAGCGTTTGCCCGTATAGAGCGAGCGCAAGCGCTCCATCCGGCGCCGCCAGCGTGATATATCCTCCCGGTCGCAGTAGGTGATGCGGCAGGCGCCTTTGGGTGGCGCCGATCTGAATGAGCCACCCCTCCAACTGTATGTACTTCTGGGAGCGATTGTAAATCTCCACATACTCATACGGTGGCAAGCCAACGGGCGGGTCAGGGTCTGCCATGATCTCGGTTATAACGACATCAAAAGGGGCTGCTGGCTCTGGCAATCCGAAGGGATATCGTAGGAGGGTGTCGTTGCCGCGGCAGTCGGTGGCTTCCACTTCTAAGGTATAATCCGTACTCGGCGATAGGGGAGTAGACAGGTGGAGTTCTACCTCGTCGGGTGTCCATATCTGGACGGACTGGATAGCGGGTCCGCTAAGGATACGATAGCGGTGAGGAGTGCGCATTAATACGGTATCTACTGCTTCTGAAAAGTGCAGCAGCATCCTATCTGAGGCTCGGAAGGAGACTGCCCTTAGGGTAGGGGGGGATTGATCGCGCCAGATGCCCGCAACACTATTAGGGGCGCCGGGCGTGCCCCCGCTGGGAGCGGTAGAGGCGATCCAGTTAGAATCGGTATTGCATAGGTCATCCAGGTCTATGCGTTCCAAGCTCCAGCCGCCTTGGGCTTTTTGCGGATTGCGATACCATGCAGAGGTGTATTGCACACTTTCAAGGACTTCATTCACAGGAGATAGCAGAGTCAAACTATCGCCACTGTCGTTGAGCGTGGGCCAAGGCGAGAGTCCCACGGCGTCTGGATACACACCCACAGCTCCGGAGGGCACGAGTAGTAGATATGCCCCCGGGGCGATAGCCCTCGCAGGTAAAGTTGCACAGGCAGACCCGTCGCAGAAACGCATGCCTGTAAGCTGGAGCCACTTTTGCGAACGGTTATGCAGTTCTACATATTCATAGGCGGGCAATCCCACTGCAGGGGTCGGCTTTGCCATAATCTCTGAGAATACCAAGTCGCCCTTAGATACAGGCTGTGGCAGTCCAAAAGGCATGCTTAGGCTGTCTTGATTGCCCATGCAGTCAGTCGCTACGACAGTAAGGGTATAAGTAAAGCTGTCCTGAAGGGGAGCGCTGAGGAGAATATCTACGGAGCTATGAGCGACCTGTATGCTTGTGATGGAGAGCCCGCCGCCTGATATGGCGTAGCGGAGGGGATTTTGCATCGCCACGGTATCTAACGGTTCGGAGAAACTTACCCGTATGCTACTGACGGAGAGCAATTCCCAACCTATGATGCGCGGGGGGGTCTGATCGCTCCAAATACCAGCGACACTATTAGGCGCGCGGGGCGTACCGCCGTTAGGATGGATAGAGGCTATCCAGTTGGAGTCAGCGCTGCATAGATCGTTAAGGTCTATGCGTTCCAAACTCCAGCCCCCTTGGGCTTTTTGGGGGTCGCGGTACCAGGAGGATTGGTATTGGACTTTGTCCAGCAGTTCATCGTCAGCAGTGAGCAGCGAAAGGCTATCACCGCTGTCATTTAGCGTGGGCCAAGTAGAAGGGGCAATAGGCTGCAGGGTATCATACACACTCAGGGCTGTCGCCGGCGCCAGGAGAAGATAACCGCCAGGTTCCAGCACTCTTGTCGGTAAGGTGCCACAGGTATTAGCGTCACAAAACTTTACCCCTCTTACCTGCAGCCACTTCGCAGAACGATTATACACCTCCACATACTCATAAGGGGGCAGTCCCACGGTCGGGGTGGGCTTTGCCATGATCTCGGACAGTATGAGGTCCCCAGGTTGGGGGGCCTCTGGCAGGACAATAGGTAGGGTGCCACTACCGACATTGCCATTCATGTCGGATATGCCGCTGTATGTGAGCGTATAAACTACCGAAGGTTGCAAGGGCTGCCCCAGCGTAAGCTCCACGATGGAGGGCATGGGTCGTACTGCGGCAGTTATCGTCCATGTCCCTGGGGCGAGGGTGTAGTTGGCGGGATTTTGAGCCGAGGCCAGCTCCACCGCCTCAGAGAACTGTAAGTGCAAAAGCGTAGGCGAGACCACTTCCACACTGCTGAGGGTAGGGGGAATGGTGTCAACTATCGGCGGTCCGATGTAGAAGTCATCAAACCATAGGTTCTGGCGATTGCTGGATGTATGCTGAAAGTACACGCCGAAATAAGAGGTACTGGTGAGTACAGCATCATTTACGACAAACTCCTGCTGCCAGTAGCCCAAGCTGTCAGAATAAACTTCCCAGGTGCCTGCGTTATCGCGCAGGACGCGTATCCATAGAATATTGTTGGTGCCGCCGAAGCGCCCGGGGATGCCACCGGCGAGCTTGGTGTGGGTGCTGCCTTGTTGGCGCCAAAGCTCCAGACTATCTAAGTTTCCCGAAATCCCCCCTAATCGCAAGTAGTATCCGTTTAGGGCGGGATCGGTGAGGTCGGCTCTATCGGCGACGAGATACACCCGAGCGAAGTTGTTGGTAGAAGGGTTGAAGGCGACGCGTACCCAGAAGCGCCATTCGGTATTGTCAAGGAGGGCGTTGGGTGTGGAGAGATAGAGAGTAGCGGTGGCGGAGGGACCATTACTGCGTAAGCGCTTATCTACCGTGACCATCCAGTACGCATCCGTACCACTCCATGGGGGGTTATTGGTGAAGTCGCCGTCAGAAAAATCGTCATAGAGTTGTGCCAGCCCAATCGTGAAAAGCAACCATACCCCTCGCATGCGCGAAATATAAGGTTCTTCTCCCGTGTTGCGAGCAGTGCTCATCTGTGCAGGGGCTATCTGGTACATTTGTTAGGTCTGAGTATGCAAAGCGCAGGGCTGGTCCTCATAAGCGTGCTGTGGGTGAGTGGGATATGGGGGGCTGTGGCAGCGTGGGAGGCTTATCGCCGCGGCAAAAGTTGGTTATCGGTGGCATGGGGCGCATGGATAGCGCATTCGGTGGCGCTGGGAGGGACAGTAGGACTACTCCTATATGTGCTATTAGGGCATCGCTATGAGTTTCATTATGCATGGGCGCATGGGTCTCGACAGCTCTCTACAGAATATATCACCGCTGCCTTGTGGGAAGGGCAAGAGGGTAGCTTTCTCTTATGGATGCTTTGGCATACCGTTTTAGGATGGGCGCTCTTTATTTGGAAAGACGCTCATCGATGGGCTTTGCTGGCGGGTCTGCTCGCGATAAATGGATACCTGGCGACCTTCCTACTGGGAGCGACGGTGCCTGTCTGGGTCGTGGCGCTGGGAGGAGCGCTGCTGTGGGGACTTTGGGCAGCGGGGAACCTTCCCCTTTGGGCACGCATCGCCGGAGCGATTGTCTTGGTCGGCAGTCTCCTCATAGGCTCTTTTTGGATAAAAGCCTTCCTGATCCTCGTTGTGCTCCTACTAAGTGGCATCAAGAGAATTCCCTTCCGTGCGGTTATCGGGGCGATAGCTTTGCTTCTATTACCCACGGGTGGCAGTTGGGGGAGTTTTCCCTTTCTGTATGTTTGGGAAGCTCGGTCAGATGTGCCCGTGGGATTCATTCCCACTGATGGAAATGGACTAAATCCCCTGCTTCAAAGCTTCTGGATGGTCATCCATCCGCCGGTACTTTTTGCGGGATATGCGTCGGCGGCGCTGCCTTTCTGGGAGGGGCTATTGGTGGTGCGAGAGGGTAAGCTCACCACTGAAAGCAGTCGCAGACTATTGCGTTGGCTTTGGCTCAGTGTGGGATTATTAGGACTGGGGATTGCGCTGGGGGCTTATTGGGCGTATGAGACGCTAAACTTCGGTGGCTACTGGAACTGGGATCCAGTAGAAAATGCCTCCTTAGCGCCGTGGTTGGTTCTCGCCGCTGCCGCCCATTTGATATGGGTGTGGCGCCGCACGCGGCAAGGTACCGCACTGGCACTGGGCTTTAGTCTGCTGGCTTTTCCGCTGGTACTGTACAGTTCATATCTCACTCGGAGTGGGGTGCTCTCAGATAGCTCCGTACATAGCTTCACTGACTTGGGTTTGGGAGACTGGCTTTTGTGGGGAGTGGGCATCAGCGTCGCTGGTATTGCTGTCCTGACTATCCAACACCGCTCTCGCTTTTCCCAGGAAGGCTTCGTCATGCTCGGGCGCTCCGCGTTGGCGAGTGGGGCTGTGCTTTTGACGGGGTTAGCTGGATTGCTTGTTTTTCTCACCTCCCTCCCCGTGATAAATAAGCTCCTCGGCACTAACTGGACTTTAGGCAGCAAGGCTCTCCAAGTGTATTACGAATGGATGGGTATCCTGACTGTCCCTGTACTGGTATTGATGGGTTATGCGCTTATGCGGGCTTACCGGGCGCGCGGGTGGGAGGTTGTTTTGTGGCTATCTGGGGCAGCACTCAGTGCCATCATAGCGGGATTATGGATAGCTGGCTGGGACTTGGTGTATCATCCTTCTTACAGAAGTCTCTTGGAAAGCCCCAACTGGATAAATCGTCTGCGTGGAGCATTCTTCTTGCTACTGGATGACCTTTTGTGGGGGGGGGCGCTAATAGCCTTAGGCGGTGCCCTTGCTGTACTTGTGCAGCGCAAAAATGGAAGGCATATCTGGGCAGTTCTTGCTCACAGTGGCTTTGGGATTATGATCATTGGCGCTATTCTCTCCAGCGGGTATGAAAAAGTTCTCAGCCAGAACTTCAATCCCCGTAGTCCCGGCAGCAGCGATAATCTCTTTCTTCTCCGAGGGGGCACGACGGTAGCACTGGGATATTTCGTACGGTATGAGGGTTTGGTGGAGCCAGTGCCCCCTATCCGTGATGTGCGCCCCGTCATGAGTGAAAGGGGACAGACGCTCTGGCGCTTCCGAGACAGCCTTGGGCTCCTGTATCAAATCTGGGTACCGGATGGGGTCCTTTCCCAAGGTGGAGTTTTTCATCCTGTATCTCTTCCTTCCGCTCAGGTTTTCATAGAAAATAACCTTGCCGTGCTGCCCATAGAGCCAGCCGATCGCCGCTATCGCTATAAGGTACAACTCACTACTTTGGATAGCACCCGCACTTATCCGCTGTGGCTGGAAGCTGACCTGAGTGAAAGTTCTGGGCTTTTGGCGCACCCTGCCCATATCCGGCTGTGGCATGGAGACTTGTATGTGCATTTGACCAGCTTGCCCCGTACCGAGGGCAACCCTATCGCCCAAGGCATTCTGAGCCTGAGCATCGGGGATACGGTTCAGTGGGAGGATTTGTCCATCAAGTTTGAGAAACTTACCGAAGTAGAAAATGCTCCCCATCCCACTTTTCGTGCGTGGCTTGTGGCATGGAAAGGCATCCCTGAAATGGCTCAGCGCTTGCCTGTGGAGTTTGTTATTCGGGAGAAGGAAATGCTCACCCCTACGGCCGGCCTACCCTCTCTGGGGCTTTCTGTGGCGCTGGAGAGCATCTCTGTGAAGGAAGGCAAACTCAACTTCCGCGTGGCGTTGCGTCGCCGCCCTGATAGCTTCATCACTCTGAAAATCCTCTACAAGCCTTTCATCGGGCTTTTCTGGGGCGGGATTTTGCTTATCTTAGGGGGCAGTTTCGGTGCTATGTGGCACCATACCCGACACAGAATCCATAGCGTATGAAAGTTATCCTACTTATCCGACACGCCAAGTCCGATTGGAGCGAAAATGGGTTATCGGACTTCAATCGCCCGATTAGTGAAAAGGGCTTGCGGGACGCGATGCAGCAAGCCAATGCCTTGCTTCGGCACGGATATCGTCCTGAGGTGATTTTGTCCAGTCCAGCTATCCGCGCTTGGCAGACAGCCCACTTGATTGCCCAAGTTATCTCTTTACCCCATCAGTGGGTGCGTCCATTGATGGCTTTTTATTGGGACGACATAGAGGCTATCTATGAAGCTGTGCGGGAACTTCCCGAAAAGATCAATACCGTTGCCCTTGTCGGACATAACCCCTTGTGGAGTGACGCAGCAAGCCGTTGGCGCGGAGAAGTCATGGAAATGGCAACTTCGGATATCGTAGGTTTTTCATGGAATGGCACATGGCGAGAAGTGCCGGAAAGGGATTTAGACTTTCTCTTTCATCTGCGGCGCACCGAGTAAAAAAGCTGGTACAAAAGGGCTTCGCCACGATACAAGTACAACCCGACTAAATAGGCGCCCGGAGGGAGCTCTTCCATACGCCAGCTTAATCGGAGGGTATCCCATTTTCCACTTGCGTGCAGGGTAAAGCGCCGCTCCTCTATGGAGAGAAATCTTTTGAGTTCGGGGAGGGTTGAGGCGCTTTGATATAAGGCAGCTTGTCCCAAGTATATCCCCGCTGGCAAGCGATACAAGATCATGAGGGTAGGGGTGAGTATTCCGACGCTGACGCCTGCGCCCCATTCAGAAAAGGCAATAGCCCATTTGTCTTTGGAGAAAGTACCTGATTGGAGGGTCGCTATTTGACGGAGGGGGTCCCATACGAGTACCTCCCACCGCGCGTGTGAAGGCAGCGTATCGAAGCTCAAAAAGAGTACATTTCGGTTTGTAGGGCGCTCATCGTTGGTGCTATACAAGCGCACGATGCGGCGATGGTGCGCAAGCACGCGCTGGTCCATTCGCACCAGAACTTCCACTTCGTAGATGGCATAGCACTCTTTTTCTGCTTGGATGAAAGCCGAAGTGGGAAATGTGATCCACATGCCTCCTTCTTCTCCTGACAAAATGGCATATACCTCACACAGGTTCTGCCCATAGGTCGTACTCAGTAGCGTCCACCACGCGCACCTGCGCAAATGTCCCCACAGAGAGCTTGTGCGTCGGGTCTTGAACATAGACGAGATTATCTACTTCGAGAGCATCGTATTCGCTGCGTGCGATGGCGAGGTCGCCTTGCCGTTCATCCACGAGGACTTTTAGGGTGCGTCCGACGAGCGATTGGTTCCATTCATAGGAGATGCGCTGCTGAAGGGTCATCAGGTCATGATAACGGCGTTTTTTTACCCGTGCTGGGACATCATCGGCATAAGCATAGGCAGCAGTGCCCTCTTCATGGGAGTAGAGAAATGCTCCCACGCGCTCTATTTTGTATGCTTCCAGAAAGCGTAGAAGGGCTTCAAAGTCTGCTTCTGTCTCGCCGGGAAACCCTACAATAAAAGTGCTACGCAGAACGATACCCGGTACAGTAGCGCGAATGGTGTCAAGGAGAGCTTTTGTTTTAGCTTCGGAAAGACCGCGTCGCATCGCCCGGAGCATACGGTCAGAAATGTGCTGAAGGGGTATATCCAGATACTTACAGATCGCAGGCGCATCTCGCAGCACGGGCAAAACATCCATCGGAAAGCCCGCTGGATAGGCATAGTGCAACCGTATCCATCCTATACCGTCCAGCGCTGCCAGACGCTCCAATAACTCAGCTAAACGCCGCTTGCCATATAAATCCACGCCGTAAAAAGTCAAATCTTGCGCAATCAAGCTAATCTCCCGCACCCCTTGGGCAATGAGTTGTTTAGCTTCTGCGAGAATCTCTTCCATCGGACGTGAGACGTGGCGCCCTCGCATCAGCGGAATCGCGCAAAAGCTACACTTACGGTCGCAGCCCTCGGAAATCTTGAGATAGGCATGATGAGGATAACCTAAGCGGCGTCGCTCACCAAGAAGGTACTTTCGTAGATCGCCTTGGAGGTCTTGGATGAGCTTTTCATATTCGGCTTGGGTGTAGAAGCCATCTACTTCGGGAAGCTCAGCAAGCAGGGTAGGTTTATCGCGAGCGACGAGACAACCGACCACATATAGGCGTTGAATGATGCCGCGCTGCTTGGCTTCGGCATAATGCAGTATAGCTTCTACGGATTCGCGTTTAGCTCGGTCTATGAAGCCGCAGGTATTGAGAATGATAATATCGGCTTGTTCCAGATCGGTGGAGTGCGACAAATCATACCGTTCTCCCAAAGAAGCGGCGAGGCGCTCGGAGTCGAAGATATTTTTGCTACAGCCCAAGGTGGCGATATGCAGGCGGAGGGGCTTAGTGTGCATATTGCGGAGGTAAGATAGCTGTCTCCTTGATGCGACGCAGCAGTTCTGGTCGGGAGATGCTGCCTGTGAGGTACCTCTCTACAACTAAACTGGCTATGGGTGCTGCCCACATGCCGCCCCAGCCTGCATTTTCCACGACCACCGCTATGGCTATTTTGGGCTTATCCCATGGGGCGAAACCTACGAAAACCGAATGATCCTCGCCGTGGGGATTTTGCGCAGTCCCTGTTTTCCCACACAGCCCCAAGCCAGGCATATAAGCCGAATAAGCCGTGCCGGCTTCTACGACAAGGCGCATGCCTTCGATGACAGGCTCAAAGTACTTTGGGTCTATGGGTACTCGTATGGTATCAAAGTAAGTGACTTGTCGCCCCTCTTGCTTGTATAAATAACGCAAAAAGTGCGGCTGAATGTAAAAGCCCCGATTAGCAATCATGCACATCACATTAGCCATTTGCAGGGGGGTCATGAGGATTTCGCCTTGTCCGATGCTATTGCTGATAATGGTGAAAGCATTCCAGCGACCGGGCTTGTAGGTTTTGTCGTAGAAAGCCCGCGTAGGGACGACGCCAGGCTTTTCGGAGGGAATGTCCACACCTAACCTTCGCCCTACCCCAAAGTACAACATGTACTCGCGCCAACGCTCGTAAGCTTCCGCTACGGAGTTATAGCGGGGATGATGGAGCAAGTCTGTATAGACAGAGGCGAAGTAGGCATTACATGAGTGTTGTATAGCGCCGACCAGTGAAAGAGGGGTAGGATGGGCATGACAGCCGGGTTTGCCGCCATTGCGGAGGTAGCCCATCCCACATAAATAAGCGGTTTCTGTCGTAAGGGTGCCCTCTTGGAGAGCTATCAAGGCGTTGAGGACTTTGAAAATGGACCCTGGCGGATACATCGCCTGTATGGCTCGATTGAAGAGGGGCAGCATCGGGGCTTTTTGAAGTGCCTGCCAGTTAGCAGACATTTCCTCCCCAGAAAGAAGCCCTGGCTCATAGGTAGGGGCGCTCACAGAACACAGTATTTCGCCTGTGGAAGGCTCTATAGCAACGATAGCTCCTACTTTATTATGCATCAGGCTCTCTGCGAACTGCTGCAAGTCCACGTCCACCGTTAGCACCAGGTCTGTCCCTCGTACGGGTGGGATGTCATGCTTGCCTTCCTGGTAGGGGTACAGTTCTCGTCCCATGGCATCTACGACGACATAGCGGTAGCCTTTGCGTCCAGCCAAGAGGTGTTCATATTGGCGCTCTATGCCGGAGCGTCCGATGAGATTACCCATGGAGTAGCGCCCTTGGGAATCGGTGATTTCTTGGGGTGTTACTTCACTTAGATAGCCCAGAATATGTGCGCCTGTGCTGTATAAATAGCGCCGAGTATGTAATGCCTGAGCAGAGAACCCCGTCAAATGCCAGGAATGTTCCATGAGATTGGCATAACGGGATAGGGAAATGTAGCGTGCCAGCAGGCTAGGTTTGCTACGACTGAACTGGCGGGCTTGTTGGATGCGCTGCTGCACCACCGTCGGCGGAATGCCAAAAATGCGTGCCAGCTGCAGGGTGTCTATTCCAGAGGCTTCTTTTGGGGTAAGGAAGATGTTGAAGAGAGGGATGTTATAGACCCAGAGCCGTTCTTTGCGGTCACGGAGTACTCCGCGGGGCGGGATGACTTCTATACGGCGGACGGTATTCATTTCGGCTTGTCGGCGCCCCTCTGGGGAAGCCAGCTGAAGCTGGGCCATACGCCCCAGTAAAACCAGTGCCGTCAGCACGATGACCGCAATCCAGCCCCATCGCCGTTCTACATACTTAGGCTCGTACATGGCGCCGCCGAAGAAATAGTTCAAAGATAATACATTCCCACAGAAAACTATATGCGGCGCTAAGTCCGACTCGCAAAAACGCACCAGTGGAAAAGTCCCATGCTGCAAGGGGAAAGTACAGCAGATGATGCATCAGCGTCAGGGGAAATGCATACACAAAAAAACCTCCAGAGCCGAGGTCCCGCGGTGAAGCATAAGTTTCCCATTCGGGGGGGAGGTTAGGATAGAGGAGGCGGTAGATGCCTTTTCGTAAGCTCCACACCCACAGCCCACAGAAAGTTTGCAGACCATGAGGCGGGAAAAGCACATCTAAGGCAAAGCCATAACTCACAGCAAGCAGCCCCCCTCGCCACCCTATCCAAGAAAAAGGAGCTACGATCCAGAAAAGGAGATAGGGCGCTGGATAAGCCAGGTTCTCCACCGACAAAACAGGTGATAGGATGAGTTGAAAAGTAATAAGCCCTAACGCTAAAAGTCCCAGCCTTATGCCCTCCATTATCGGGAAGGGATGAGAATAAACATCCCTGAGAGCCGTCCCCATTCGGCGTAGGTATCTACGTCTATCGCATGGAAGCCCCGCGTATAGTCACTCCTGATGGCTCGGACGCGCCCAATCCGCAAACCAGGGGGAAATATCTGGCTATTAGGCGCAGTCCAAACTTCTTCCCCAGGCTCTACTTGAACGTACAAGGGAATGTATTCTAAGAGAAGGCGATTCAGTGTGGGCGTACTCCAAGTGGTAATGCCGATGACTCCCTCCCTGGGCAAAAAGGCAGCCAAATGCACATCCTTGTGAAAAATCGCATACATTACACTGTAAGTCGCCGTGGTTTCTGCGATGATGCCTACTACGCCTTTGGTGGAGACGACGCCTAACCCCGGATATACGCCATCGCGCGCGCCTTTATTGAGTAGAGCGTAGTTTTCTCGCGATAGGAAGCTCTGATATATCACCTCTGCTGGCAGAAACTTATAACCATGCAGTGCCGAAAAGTCACCAATGCTACCCAAAGGGAGGGGGGAGGCCAGAGTAGTGTCGGGGCGGGTGCTGAGCCGGGCTTGCAGTTCTGCGGTGAAGGCTTCCAACTCCCGGACCCTACGCAGCGCGCGCCAAGGAGCTGTGAGTTTTGCACCGACATCGTGAACTACACTTTGCACAGATAAGAGCCATCGCTGAAAAGCTTTTTGTGGTACAGGGGTGAAACTGAAAAAGAAGTAGAGGGCTACTCCTTGTGCCAGCACCCAAAGTATTACTGGATGGGTAAGTATGCGCAGCCATGCGGGGAGGGTCATCCGGACCTTGGCACGGGCCTCAACTCTTTACCAGCAGGAAGTGAAACTTATTGAGGTTACGGAGGGCGTAGCTGGTACCTTTGGCAATAGCGCGCAGGGGGTCTTCGGCTATGCGAACTGGGAGGTTAGTCTGTTGAGCGATCCGCTTATCCAATCCGCGCAAGAGAGCCCCCCCGCCTGCCATGTGAATGCCCCTTTCCACCAGATCCGCTGCAATCTCTGGTGGTGTCGCCCCCAAAGTTTGCATCACCGCTTCCAGAATCTTGGAGATAGATTTATCCAGTGCGCTGACAATCTCCCGATAGGAAATGGTGAGTGTGCGGGGGGTGCCTGTCATGACATCTTTACCGCGCACCGGCTGATTGGGTGGAGGATCGGGAATATCGGTCATAGCCGCGCCGACTTCTATTTTGATGCGTTCGGCGGTGCGCTCTCCGATTTGCAGGTTGTGCTGACGACGAATGTACTCCACGATGTCGGCGTTGAGTTCGTCCCCGGCGATGCGGATGCTGCGGTCGCAGACGATCCCGCCCAGCGTGATGACGGCTATTTCTGTGGTTCCACCGCCAATATCTATGACCATGTTGCCCTCGGGCGCTTCCACATCTAAGTCCATGCCGAGTGCCGCCGCCATGGGCTCATGAATGAGATAAACTTCCCGAGCGCCTGCCCGTTCGGCAGAGTCCCGCACGGCTCTTTCTTCTACCTCGGTGATGCCGCTGGGGATGCAGACCATCAGGCGCAGGTTAGGCTTGAGAAGGCGACGGCTACCAGGGATTTTGTCCAAAAAGCCCCGGATCATCGCCTCCGCCATGGCAAAATCCGCAATCACCCCACCCCGCAACGGGCGCACCGTGCGAATGTTTTTGTGGGCTTTCTCGTGCATGTAGAGGGCTTCCTGACCGACAGCAATCACGCGGTTTTTCGTCTGGTCAATCGCAACGATAGACGGCTCATCAATCACTACCTCCCCGTCTACCATGATGACAGTATTCGCCGTCCCAAGGTCTATCGCTATGTCCTGTTTGAGGAGAAGTCCGAACATAGTCAGTGTCTGAAATGACGGTGATTCAGCAAGGTCAGGCAAATATCGGAGTTTTGGGCAAAGGCTTCTATTTCAGCTTGGCGCTTGCCCCCTGCGGGGACCATCACCCGCCGAATCCCCGCCGCCCGAATAAGCTCCATGCTGTCCGTGAATGGAAAAAATCCATCGCTTACCAAAAGAAGCCGCTCAGGTGGAAAAGATCGTTTTTTTGCCCGTTCTATAGCCAGACGCACCGCCTCAATCCTGGAAGTTTGCCCACTGGCTGCGGCGATAAGCTGCCCTTCTGCCACGATGACGATGGCGTTGGAATATAGTGCCCGTAGAAGCCGTATTGCCCATCGCTCTTCGGAGTCGCCTTCTTCCTGTATATCAGGCGTCTGCCACACCAATCCGTCTAAAACGCTGCGCACCTCCCATGTGGGGGCTCTCATGGAGACCATTTCTACGAGGGTGGTGTTTTTGTGCTGTTTGAGCCAGGCTATGGCTTCTGGCGCAAAGCTCGGCGCTGCCAATACTTCAATAAAATGCCCTTTTGTCTGCTGTGCCCAGCTTTCAGTTATGGGGAAGTTGCACACCACAACCCCTCCATACGCCGCTACGGGATCGCCTTCCAGCGCATGGCGATAAGCCATCTCGGGCAGGTCGTGATAAGCAGCGCCGCAAGGTTGCGTGTGTTTGAGAATCACACAGGCAGGCTTCGCCCAATCGCTAACGATCCGCTGTCCAACCGATAGGTCTAAAAGGTTATTGTAGGAAAGGGCTTTGCCATGGAGCACTTTGAGGGGCGCGCCGAGATAAAAAGCCGACTGATGGGGATTTTCGCCATAGCGGAGGGGTTGAGCATGAGTCGGCTGGGATAGGAAGCCTTGCGCTATCTGCGCATCATAAAGCGCCATTCGGGCAAAGGTCTGTGCTGCAAAGCGATACCGCACCTCCACGGGGGGGATGCCTTTGTATGTTTGGAGGAGGGCAATCGCTTCTTGGTAGTCTTGGGGTCCGACGATGCTCCAAGTTCGTGCATAGTTTTTTGCCGCCGCTCGCAGAAGGCTTACCCCCCCCACATCAATAAGCTCTATCCACTGCTCATCCTCCCGCTGGAAGGGATACACTTCTACGACGACCATGTCCCATGTGGGGTATTCAGAAGGGAGATTTTCCCCTGGGCGAGCTAAAATGCCCGCAAAAATCGCTGGGTGAAGTGTCTTCACGCGTCCTCCGAGAAGCTCTGCAAAGCCTGTGAGCGCCTCTACAGACCGCACCGACAGCCCTGCTTCTGCAAATGCCTTGGCTGTGCCTCCAGATGCCCATATCTCTCCGCCCAGACGCTCCACTTCTCGCGCTAAGGGCAGGGCTTGAGCTTTATCCCACACAGAAAAAAGCGCGCGCATGTTAGCTACTGTAAATGTCGCCTGGTTTGACAGACTCGCGGACGACGCTACCGGGCAGAACCTGAGCGCCTTTACCGATGCGAACCCCCGCCTCAATAACACTG
>CAZZMF010000004.1:0-14260 GCA_964655255.1 uncultured Sphingobacteriaceae bacterium | reverse complement strand
ATACATGGGAAGCCCTTCATCGCTGGGCGGCACAGTGGCGGGCAGCGTTATCCTATCCCGTCTTGGCTCTCACAGGCTCTCTGGGCAAGACCTGGGTGAAAGAGTGGCTTGCTTACCTTTTAGAGGGGGAGCGGCGGGCGGTTCGTAGCCCAGGCAGCTACAATAGCCGCTTAGGGGTGCCAGTGAGCCTTTTGAGCTTTCCCCCCGAAGCCGATTTAGGTATCGTAGAAGTAGGTATTTCCGCCCCCGGAGATATGCCTCGGCTGGCGCGTCTTGTGCGCCCTACTTATGGCATTCTCACGGCGATGGGGAGTACGCATGATGAGAGTTTTCCGAGCTTTGCTGACAAGCTCCGCGAGAAGCTCCTGCTCTTTCCCGGGGTGGAATGGATGCTGGCTCTTTGGCAAGCGGAGACAATAAGCATGCTCAGAGCCTCTGCCCTGCCCCTTTATCTCGTGGGGGAAGGGGAAGGCAAACATTTCAGTTGGCAGCGAAAAGGGGCGCGCATCGGACGATGGAAGGTCCCCAACGGAAGGGAGTTTTCTATACGACTACCCGAAGATAGCAGCGCTGCATGGCAAAATGCCCTCTTAGCCGCTTCGGCAGCTTATCTACTTGGCGTGCCCCCAGAACGCATCTATGAGAAGTTGGAGAGCTTGCCTGCGCTTCAGCATCGCTTACAGTGGATTCAGGACGGAAGCGGTCGCCTCTGGCTCAACGACACCTACCATTCGGACGCGACTTCTCTGATGGTGGCTCTGGAAGAACTGCGCAGTTCAGGCTTACATCCAAAGGTGGCGATTCTTACCGATTTCTCTCCCTATACCCGAGAAGCGCATGAAGCTGCGATTGAGCACCTGAGACCTATCCTACCAGAGAGTAATGCCCACTTGATAGGAGAGGTTTTTAGCCAAATGAGCTGGGGACAGCGGTATCCATCGGTTGAGGCTTTTTTTAGGGAGGCAGTTTTACCGCAAAAGGGGGTATTTTTGATAAAAGGCAGTCGTCGCTTTCAGTTGGAGCGGGCGCTGGAGCGATTGATGGGGTACGGTCCTGCTCCAGAACTCCACATAGACTGGGAAAAGGTATATCATAACCTCACTCGTTTGCGTGCGCGGGTACCGGCTGGGACGCGGTTTATGGGTGTGCTGAAAGCCGAAGCCTATGGCAGTGGCGCGCCGCTCATGGCGAGCTTCCTCCAGCGCCAAGGGCTTGCTTATATCGGCGTAGCCTACACGCGTGAAGCGATCCGTTTGCGGGAAGCCGGGATAGATACCCCGATCCTTGTTTTTTATCCCGGGGAGGCGCCCCATCGCTTGTATCTGGAATATCGCTTAGAAGCAGCGGTGGGGAGCCTTTCTGCTCTGGAGTACTGGTCAGGCGAAGTGCCGCTGCATATAGAGTTTGATACGGGGATGGGGCGCATGGGGATTCCGTATGAGTCGCTGGAGGAGGCCTTGGCTTTTCTAAAGCGGCGAAAACCTATGATTAGAGGTGTATTTAGCCATTTAGCTCAGGCAGAGGCGTTTGACTCGCCTTTTACGCAGAAGCAGTTGGAGCGCTTCCGGCAAGTGTATGATGCCATAAAGGGCTTGTATCCGGAGGCTCTGGGGCATTTACTCAACACGGCGGGCATTCTTCACATAGGGGCTGAGGCGGCATACGATATGGTACGAGTAGGAATAGGGTTATACGGGGTAGGGGAGGGGTTGGAGGAAGCGACGACTTTGACGGCGCCGATTTTACGGGTGAGCGCTTTTTCGGCTGGAGAGCGAATCAACTACGGCTTCCGCAGTGTGGTGCCCGAAGATGCAGAAATAGCCACGGTAGCGCTGGGCTATGGAGATGGGATTCCTCGGGCATGGGTAGAGAAGGGAGCAGAAGTATATCTTCATGGGCATCCCTGTCGTATTCTGCCCCCTCTGAATATGGACCTTATGCTCATCACTGTGCCCAAGGGGTTTGCTCGTGTCGGCGATACGGTAGAGGTATGGGGACCGCGGCGCTCCCTTTCCCAGCTGGCTCAAGAGGCGGGAACTATTCCTTATGAGCTTTTGGTGCGGCTTTCACAGCGGGTTTATCGGCGCTATTCATGGGGCAGTTGAAGCGATACTTTTTCACGGAAGTGGATTCTACGCAGACGGTGCTGCGGGCATGGGCAGAAGCTGGGGCGCCGTCGGGGACGATGGTCTGGGCACACCATCAACGGGCAGGTTATGGGCGGCGGGGTAGGGCATGGCTGGCTTCCCCCGGAGAGAGTCTGACTTTTAGTTTGCTCTGGCGGGACTTTGTCTCGCCTACGACCCTTCTGGCCCGGGTAGCCTTGGCGCTCCACGAGACCATACAGCCTTATCTTTACCAGCCTACCTTCCTCAAGTGGCCTAATGACCTCTGGAGCGCTCCCCAACCGCTGGGAAAGCTCGCCGGCATACTGGGTGAGACGAAGTGGGAAGGCTCCCACTTTCGCTATGTGCTGATTGGGGTAGGGCTAAATGTGTATCAAAAGCACTTTCCCCCTGGATTGCGAGCGGTCAGTCTGGCGCAGGTCGGAGAGCCGCCGCCTATGTTAGAGACCTTGCTGGACAGCTTCGAACAGGCATTCCTGCGATGGATTGGTGCCCCGGATGAAACCGTGCAAATCGCTTTTCTGCAACATGCTTGGAAAGAAGGGCATCTTCATATCTCAGGCAAAGACTTACCTGCGACGCTCATCGCATGGGAAGGGGATTATTTGCACTTTGAGACGCCAGCCGGCAAGTATAGCCTTTCTACAACCCAAGCCACCGATCAGTGGAAGCCCACACTCTCTGCATAGATATTGGAAATAGCTCCGTGAAAGCCGCCCTTTTTTCTGAAGAGGGGGCTATGCTGCAGAGTTTTCCGTTAGCGGAGCCTTCGGAGCTTTTCACCATAAAAGCATCCAAGATTGCCTACATAGATACCCGTTTGGACACGGCGTGGCGTTCAGCATTAGAAAGTCAAGGTGCAATAGAGCTCGTGGCAGAAAAAGGACTGCCTTTTCCCAGCCAGTACAGTAAGCGATTAGGTCCTGATCGGGCAGCGCAACTTATCGCTGTGTGGGCGGTGGGGCGCTTCCCGTCGGTGATTGTGAGCTTGGGCACGGCTTGCACGATAGACTACCTGGATGAGAGGGGACAGCATCAGGGGGGAATGATCACGGCGGGGATAAACTTACGCTTATGGGCGCTTGCGCAGCGAACAGGACGACTACCCCAAGTCTCGCCCCTTCCTGATGCCCCTTTGCTGGGAAAAGACACCGAAGAAGCCATCCGAGCAGGTGTCATAGGCGGCTTCCAGCGCGAGCTTAGTGCCCAGTTGGAGCGCCTGCGCCAAATCAGTGGCGATTTTTCCCTCTGGATCACTGGGGGCGAAGCAGACCTTTTGAAAACTACTCTCCCCACAGGCGCTATCTTTGCGCCCGAACTCACACTTCGCGGCGTGTGGCTCTGGCAGCGATTTTTAGCCTCCTCTGGGCACAACTCACCTACAATCCCCTGAGCGGCTATGGTGTAGGCTTTCCGCATCTCACCGCCTCGGGCATGGGGCTGGGCATGGGACGCCTATCAGTAGTGGGGGTCGGCACAGGTTTGCCCGAACAGCCCGCTCATAGTGCCCACTTGACGGCTATGCAAGCGGATTTTAGCGGCTTTGGTCGCAGTCAAGTGCTGCGCACACCTACACAGTCCGCCCGTTTCGGCGCAGGGGCTTTGCAGAACCTCCAAATGAGCTTCAGCCGCGGTAAAGGATGGGGGTTCGCCTTAGGACTTGCCCCCCAAGCTATTCAGGGCTACCAAGCCTCCAGCCGACTCCAAGAGCCCCTTCCCCTCCGCTACACAGAAAAAGCCGAAGGACTACTCTCTACCGCATACATTCAAGTGGCGGGGCGTTGGCGATCTCTGGCTTTCGGCTATCAGTTTGGCTATCTGTGGGGTACCTACGAACGGCAGCGGTCTATCCAAGCCAGTGCGCAGCTCCTACCGGATTTTCTCCTTACCTCCCAACGGCTCGCAGGGATTCAACATCGGATAGGGGCATTATGGCAAGACTCCATCGGCAAGTGGGTCTATCAAGTAAGCCTCAGCCATGCCTTTTCGGCCTCCCTCCAGCGTGAGCTAACATATAGCTTGCAGAAAAACTTCTCCTTTACGAGCGTATTGGTGGATACCTTCTCGCATGGGCAGAGCTTCTGGCGGTATCCCCGTCAGTGGCGCGGGGGCGCGGCTTTTGTCGGGGCGAAGTGGCGCTTCGCTGTGGAAGGCGCGGTAGCCCCTGCCAGTGAGAGATGGGAAGGCGCTGGTACCATTCCAGCCGAAGGGCGCCCCGCATGGGATGTGCGCTTCGGCACAGAGTGGCAGCCAGACGCTCGCAGCCCTGCCTTCTACAAGCGCCTCCGTTATCAAGCGGGCGGATATGTCGCACAAGCGCCTTTTGTGGATGTACGCTTATACGGGATCACGGCAGGCCTCGGCTGGCAGTTCCCGCGCAGCCCTAATCTTATCTACCTCGCCATGGAATACGGTCTGGTTCCACATTCGCAGGTGCAGGAGCGTACCCTGCAAGTCAGTATCGCTGCGGTATTTCGGGAGTTATGGTTCATCCCGCCGCGTATAGATTGAGCTTTCGCTCTAACTTGCAGGGGATGAGACGATTCCAGTTCTCTGGCGCGGGCGTCGCAGCATGCTTGATGGGGTTCATCGTTTTCGGACATGCCCAGATCGCCTTGCCTCCTTTTCCGCCGCAGGGGGTGCGTTATATCACGCTGCCAGTGTTTTTGCGGGCGGTGCAGGACAATGCGCTGGCTATTCGTCAAGCGGCTACTCTGCTCCGACCCGTGCAGGCTGAGCTTCTCCAAGCCCACGCCGCTTTTTTGCCCTCCATTTCTGCCAGCGCCTCCGCTACGCAGAACTACGGGACGACCTTTGACCCATTTGCCTTTGATCGGGTACAGCAGACGACGACCTTTGCGTCGGGGTCCATCAGTGCAAACTGGCTATTATTTGCGGGCTTAGCGAATCACTATCTGCTGCGTCAGTCCCGTGCGAATGCCGCCCTCACCCAAGCCAGCCTGCGGCGCACTCAGACAGAGGTCTTAGCCCAAGCGCTCTTACAGTTTAGCCAGACGCTGACGGATTCTTTTCTGATAGCGCTTTCTCAGCAGCGGATGGAGCGCCTGCGCGACCAAATAGCCCGTGTATCCGTGCTCGTAGGCGCAGGACAAGCGCTATCGCTGGATAGCTTATCCTTGGCAGCGCAGCTCGCTCGCGAAGAAGCCCAGTACATCATGCTCTACCATCGCCACCGAGAAAACAAACTGACCCTCCTCCAGCTTATGGGCTGGGACACGGTCAGTGTGGATGCAGTAGAGTTTAGTTTGGGCGTGGAGGTGCCTGATTTGGGGGCACTGACAGAAAGTGAAGCCATAGAACTCTCTCTGCGCTTTGCCCCAGAAGTGGAAGAAGCCCGCTGGCGCACCATAGTCCAAGCCTACGGCTTGCGCGTCGCACGAGCGGCGTACTTTCCTACGATCTCCGTGAGCGCCTCTCTCCAGACTAACTATTCGTCCAACGCTGGCAATATCCGGTTCGACCCTGTGCGCGGCATCGTGCGAGAACCGCTATCCTTTGAGCGACAGGTCCGAGAAAACTTCAATCAATCGGTTTTTGTCTCGCTTTCTGTGCCTATTTTCCAGCAGCTTCGGCGGCGCACGCAGTTGATCCGTGCCGAGGGTTCTCTCCAAAATGCCGAGCTTCAACTGGCGCTTCAGCGGCAGCAGGTGGTGCGCCGCACGCAGCAGGCGTATTTAGCTTGGCAAAATGCCCTCAGGCAAGAAGCCGCCTTGCGTCGCAGTGCAGATGCCGCTATGCAGGCTCTCCAGCAGGCTCAGATTCAGTATGAGGCTGGACGCCTCGCTTATTGGAGTTATCGTGAAGCCCTTCTTACCGCCACACAGGCTCAAGTGGAGCTGGAGCAGGCGCGCTTGGATAAGGCATTTCGCTCGTTGCTTTTAGCTGCCTATATCGGCAAATACCAAGGCTTATGAAGCGCTGGCGATGGATTCTCTACGCAGTCATAGCCATAGCTCTACTGGGGGGGCTGAGGCGTTTAGCTTGCGGTCGCAACAATCGGCCTACTGTGGAAGTTGATACCATTCAGAGGCGAACTTTGCGCCCCTTCATCACGGAGACAGCGGTGATTCGCCCAGTGGTGGAAGTACCCATCAGTCCCGATGTCTCCGGGGAAGTGGTACAGATCTACGTCAAAGAGGGCGACACTGTCAAAGCTGGACAGTTGCTCTTTACGATTCGCCCGGATAACTACCGCATGGCGCTGCTTCAGATGCAAGCCGCCTTAGAGGAAGCGAAAGCGCAGTATGCGTCGGCTCAGGCGAACTTGGCGCAGCAGCAGGCAGCTTTTATGCAAGAGTCGCTGGCGTATGTACGGGCGCAGCGTCTGTATGAAGGGAAAGCGCTTTCTGAAGCCGAGTGGGATGCGGCTCGCCTGCGCTATCAGATAACCTTAGCACAGCGCCAGAGCGCCGAAAATGCCGTTCGCGCCGCTTTTCATCGCATACGCAGCATGGAGGCTAACCTCATCCGAGCGCAGATTGACTATCAACGCACATCAGTTTATGCGTCAATGGACGGGGTGATCACGCGGCTCATGGTCAAAGTTGGACAGCGCGTTGTCGGCGTAGGACAAATGGCAGGCACCGAAAGTGTCCGAATCGCTGACCTGAGCCGTTTCCTGGTAGAAGTGCAGGTCTCTGAAAGCGATGTGGTACGCTTACATGTGGGCGACTCCGCTACGGTAGAAGTCCAAGCCTATCCTGACTTGAAGTTGCGGGGCTATGTCCAACAGATTGGTTTTAGCTCCGGTAAGCCCGTACAATCCGAAGCCGCCAGCGCCTTAGCTGGGGAGCAGGTGAGCACCTATCTTGTGAAGATTGCTTTGGATACGGCGGGCTATTCGCCTAAAAAGTATCCCCTTCGCCCTGACATGAATGCCCTGGTGCGCATTTACTACGATAAGCGGGAGAATGTGCTCACGGTGCCGCTATCGGCTATCGTTCTGCGGCGTGGGCAAGAAGTGATTTACACTGTGCAAGATGGATTAGTTCGCGAGCGCAAGGTTCGCAGTGGCATAGCGGACGACCAGTATGTGGAGATTGAGGGGGATGTGGAAGCGGGGATGCTTGTTGTCTCAGGTCCGTATGAGGTGCTTCAGGAGCAGCTTCGCGATAGCTTAGCTGTACAAATCCGCCCGCGCCTGTGAGAGTAGGGATTTTTGGGGATGGGAGTTGGGCATGCGCTCTCGCCGATGTCGTGACCCGAAAAGGGCATGACTTGTACTGGTGGGTCCATCGGGAAGAGTTAGCGCAGCATATCACTGCCCATGGGCGTCATCCAAGTGTATTCCCAGGACATCAGTTTCCCAGAGAAAGGCTTGCCCAGGTATCTACCGATGGCAGAGAAATCATCACTTCGTCGGAGGTGCTTCTTTTGGCGCTACCGTCTCGGTATGTATCCTCAGCGTTAGAGTCGTGGGATATAGCGGGCAAACCGTGGATCTCTTGCACCAAGGGACTTTTGCCTGAGTCCGGCGAGCGCCCAAGCGAATATCTGAGGGCACGCGGCGTACAGCAGTTCGCTGTCTTGAGCGGACCCAGCTATGCAGAGGAAGTGATACAGCAGCGTCCCACATGGGTAGGCTTGGGTAGTTATTCCGAAGAATTCACACACCTTGCTCAGGAAGCGCTGGCGACGAAGTACTTTCATTTGATCCCGACGGCAGCGGTAGTAGCTTTGGAATGGGTGGGCGTTTTGAAAAATATCTATGCCATAGGACTGGGGGCAGTGGGCTTGCTTGGAGATAATGTACGGGCAGCGATGGCAGCCGCTATGCTCAAAGAGCTCCAATCCGTCCTGCACGCATGGGTACCTGAAGAGACGGCGGATTTGCTTTCGCCGGCATGGGCGGGGGACTTTCTGGTTACGGCTTTTGGTAGATTTAGCCGCAATCAGCGCATGGGACAATATCTCGCCCAGGGGTATGCGCCGCGCATCGCTCTCCATCGCGTGGGCATGGTCGTAGAAGGCTATCATGCCGCTCAGGCTCTGCGAGAGAAGGTATCGGCAGCGTTTCCGTTCTTGAATATCATCGTGAGCGTTTTGACGGAGCGGTTCTCCCCCGATGCTTTGCCTCGTTTGCTCATGGAGCGCCTCAGTAGGTGATGAGCTTTGCCAAGGGGTCAAGCCATTCTGTGGAGAAAGGGTAGGGTATGCCGTGAAGTCTGACTTATGTTTACTTTGTCCTGTGGAACTGAAAGGCATCTACCGAAGCTTTTCCGCGCCGCAGGGGACTGTGATTGCGCTCAATGACATTTCTGCTACGCTCCCGCCGTCCGGGATTGTAGGTCTTCTTGGTCCCAATGGCTCGGGTAAAACGACCCTCATGCGCATCATCATGGGTATTTTGCCGCCTGAGCGCGGGGAAGTCTGGTATCAAGGCAGACCCCTCACGCAAAAGGAGCGTTGCCGCTTCGGATACATGCCGGAGGAGCGCGGCTTGTATCCCAAAATGACCGCCAAAGCCCAGCTTTTGTACCTGCTTCGGCTCAAAGGGCTCTCCTCTACCCATGCTCGCCAAGAGATACGACGGTGGGCTGAGATATTAGAGATGCCATGGCTCGATCGTCCTGCCCGCGCCCTCTCCAAGGGCATGCAGCAAAAAGTACAACTTACCCTTGCCTTAGCCGGAGATTCACCTGTGCTTTTGTTAGATGAGCCTTTCTCGGGACTGGACCCCGTCGTATCTGCTGAGATAGAAGCTCTCCTCCGAGACAAGGCGAAAAATGGCGCCCTCATCATCCTCTCCACACACCGCTTAGAACAGGTGGATCACTTGTGCGACTATATTTTACTCATTCATCGGGGGCACCTGCGGCTTACTGGAGAGACCAGCGCGCTCAGGCGCCAGTTTTGGAGACGAGTTTATGAAGTGGAAACAGCCCAACCTTTAGATACGCTGACTTTGCCGGAGGGGACTCGTGTAGAACTGATCAATCCCATGCGGGCTTATGTATCCCTGCCAGAGTCGCTAAGTACCGGGGCTTTTTTGGAAGCGCTCATCCAACAAACCGACATACGCTTTTTCGCTGAAAAACTCCCCACGATCCGCGATATTTTCCTTCAATCCGTAGGCGAAGCATGAGACATACAGCGCTTATTTTCCTGCGGGAGATGGGGGTACGCGTGCGGGATTGGCGCTTCTGGTTGGGGGTTTTGAGCTTGCCGTTGCTGGCGGGGATTGTGGGCGGTATCGTCATCCTCGTAGAGAAGGGTCGTCAGCCTACCACAATCTATCTCGTCGGGCAAGCCCAGACCCTAAACCTCCAGTCCGACAGACGATTCGCTTTTGTGGAGGCGCCGCCCATGCGGCTGGATACGCTTTTGGCTCAGCTAAAAAAGGGCGAAGGGATTCTCCTTTACGAGAAAGACAGTACTTCTATCCCGCGCTTCACCGTCTATGTACGAGAAGCGTTTTCTACGGGTGAGTTGGAAGCGTTGGAGCAGCTTCTGCGGGTGGCGGTGCTTTCCATGCGCTTGCGCGAGTTAGGGTTATCGCCAGAACAGACGGCGCTTTTCCTTGCCCCGCCTGTTATCAATGCGCTTGTCCTCTCCGAAAAGGGCGAAAAGCCGCGCGCCGCTGAGGCTACTGCCTTGCTCAGCACTGTCTTGAATATCCTGCTTTTCTCGCTCATCATGAGCGCCGGCGGACAGATACTGCTAAGTGTGCTTGAGGAGAAATCCAATCGCCTCGCCGAATACCTGCTCATCTACGTCACACCCACTCAGCTTTTGACAGGTAAGCTATTAGCAAGCATAACGGCTGCCTTGATTCAAGCGCTGGTCTGGATAGGCTTCGCAGTGGGTGGGGTACAAGTAGCTAAGGTAGCTGCCCCCCCACTCTTTGAAGCGCTCGCTGGCATGCCGTGGGGATGGATCGGGGTCTATCTTGTTGGGGGGATTTTGCTTTATACTTTTCTGTATGCGGCGGCAGGCGCTTCGTCTGACTCCGTGACAGAACTCTCCAGCTTTGCGCAGTCCTTACAGTGGCCCCTCCTCATCGGCTTTTTTGTCGTAAGTGTGGCGAGCCTCCAAGCTTCTCCTGCCTTGAATGTTTTTCTCAGCCACTTTCCCCTCACTTCGCCGTTGGCGATGCCGTTGCGGCTTACTGGGAGTGCAGTGAGCCTTCCCGAAAGGCTTCTGTCGCTCAGTATCCTTTGGGGCAGTGTGCTGGGGGCGCGTTTTCTTGCCGCCCGCCTGTATCAGCGCGCCCTTCTATTGTATGGGCAGAAGCTCTCGTGGAAAGCCATCTGGTACCTTTTGCGCCACTGAGGCTATGTGATGAGTTATGCGTCTTGTCAAGCCTTAGGAGGGCTTGCGTGTGGGGAGATTGAATAGGTCGTGTTTCCTTGTTTTCGTTCAGATGCGCTCTTTCTCCATAATCTCGCCTAATACCGAAGTGGCGCATTACTTTGCCTTTTGAGGGGCGCGGCAGCGCCGAAGGCGCTGCCGCGCCCCATGTAGCGTACTCTCTGCCAGCATTTTATTATTTCTCACCGGGCTGCACAATGGAAAAGCAAATGGGGGTCTGTGGTATAACTGCTGCTAAGGAGGTCAAGCTACCCAAGTCTACGTGGGGTTTGCGGCGGCGCCGAAGGCGCCGCCGCAAACCATCAAAAAAACAAGCTAATCCGCCGCTTTTGGTATAACTTTGCCAAAATGAGCCCTTCCATTCCGCAGAAAGCGCCTTTTGGGTTAGACTTAGAAGCGGGAACTTATTACTGGTGTGCTTGTGGGCGCAGTGCCAAGCAACCCTTTTGCGATGGCAGTCATAAAGGTAGCGGCTTCACCCCAGTCAAGTTTGTGATAGATACCCCTAAAAAAGTTTGGCTATGTGGCTGCAAGCACACGCAGAAGCCGCCTTTTTGTGATGGGACGCATCGGTCCCTGCCTTGAGGTGGTATTCTACCGTCTGTCCAGGGGCTCTTCCACCCAAGCTAAAATCGCTTGCAGTTCGCTCACCGCTATCCCATACCGGGCATAGAGATCGTAGAGGTTGAGTAGGGCAGAGAAAGCCTCGCGCTCTCGCCGGTTGAGCACGAAAAGATCACTCTCACCAGCACGGAGTCGGATGGTCTCTAACTGTACCAGTTCAAAGAGCCCATCTACTAATGTGCGTTGGGTCTGCACCTGTCGCCATAGAGAATCTATCAATCCCAGCTGTCCGAGGGCTTTATTGTAGAGGGAACGAGCTTCAAACTCCTGCTCCAGTAGAATCTGACGCATCTCCAATCGGGCGGCGGCGAGGCTTCCGCGGGCCTCCCGCAGGTATAGCGGCATCGCAAAAGTGAGTCCAAACTTGAAGTTTGTTTTGAAGGGGGTGTCCCAACCTTTCTGCCAAGTTTCGGGATCGCGTAGAAATAGATATTCGGCTTGGAGGCGTGGGCGGAGCCGTTCTGCTGCCCATCGCCTTTCCACCTCTGCAATGCGGCGTTTGAAGTCATAAATGCGAAGTTTGGGATGCGCGGCAATGAGCTGCTCCCAGTTCTCTCGGGGTATGACTGGCAAAAGGGAGTCGGGACGATACTGCTGATGAAACTCCTTAGGCTCTATGAAGCTTGTGCCCCAGAGGTGCCGCTGGACGAGGAGAGCCTTTTTGAAGAGGTCAGCTTGGGCTTGGAGTAGAAGCTGCTCGCGCAGTTTGAGTTCTACGAATGCTTCTAAAGTATCGGCGCGAGTGGCTTCGCCTTGTTCCAGCGCTTCCCGCAGGAAGGCAAGGCGTGCCCGAGCCACTTCTATCTGCTGGGCATAGACTTGGACTTTGTAATACGCTGAAAACCAGCCCCAGTAGTCCTCAGCTACTTCCAGAATCAACTCTGCAAGAAGGAGCCGTCGCTCATAGGGAGCCATTTGGGCATAAAGGCGCGCTTTTTGAATGGCGGCGCGACGATAATCTATCAAAAGCCCTTGCCCCAAAGGCACACTGACCCCTGCCCCTATAAGCCCACTCGAAGGCGTTATATCCTCGGGGTTGAGGGAAAAGCCCCCAGTATTTTCATAGATAGCTTTGAAGTCCAGTCCGTTCCAGATAGGCACCTTGAGGTCGGCGGAGAAGAGGGTGAAATACAACTGATTTTTGAAGTTTTTTTCGGTGAGGCTGCTGGATAGGGTTGGGTCCCACACGCCGCGCGCGGCGCGCGCTTCGGCTTCGGCTATCTCAGGGCGCAATCCAGCCGCTCGCGCCAAAGGATGCTCAGCGAGTACTTTTTGATACAGAGTAGGTAGGCTCAGAGTCGCCTGAAGCCACACAAGGCAAAAAGCGCTCATATCTCCACTGTCCAATCTGTACGCCGCCGGAGCGTCATTTTTTCTCCTTTTTGGCGGGGGTGTCTTTGTTATAAAACTGCTGGACCAGATCGGGTGGGAAACCGTTGATTTGTCGCCAGATTTCGTACCAGATGGGGACATCATTCAGGAGGAACCAGCCGCGCACGCCTCCGCCTAACCGTAGGTATTGGGGCCATGGTTTATCCTCGGGGTCTGGCTCCACCAGCACACGAAAGAACCCATTCCCTGTATCTACATAGTCAATCGTATATACCCGCCCGCCAAAAGTCCCAAAGCTTACCCCGGGCCACCCCGAAAAGACGAAAGCGGGCCACCCATCAAACTGCAGACGCACCTTTGCGCCAGGATATAGAAGGGCTACATCCAACGGACGCACGAATACCTCTGCCGCTAACCGATAAGCCGCAGGCATGAAAACCGCAAGGGGTTCGCCTTCTTTGACGACCTCGCCAATCCCCGTTTTCGTCGCACGAACAATATATCCATCTTGCGGAGCTAACACAGCATAAAAGCCACGTCGTACATCTACATTAGCGATTTCATTGCGGAGCTTGGCGATGGCGGCTTCTACATCGTAGAGATAAGATTCAGCGCTGCGCAGGTCGGATTCTGCTTTGGCTATTTTCTCTGCGAAGTCCGCTTGTATGACGCTAAGCTGGATGCGAGCATTCTGTACATCGGCAGCGGAGGCATCCATGCGGTTTCTGGCGGAAATGAGCTTGGCTTGGGCTTCTTGGTAGCGCTGCTGGCGCACTTGCAACTCTGTCAAGGAACGCAAGCCTTGAGCATAAAGGCTTTCTTGACGAATGTATTGATTTTCTGCCAGGCGCGCTTCTATCTCTGCGGCTCGATATGCCGCACTATCTGCCATGTAGCGCAGTTGTGCTTGAAGGAGGGCATTTTGAGCGCGGGCGAGGTTCCCGTCGCGTGTCTCTATGAGCGCTTGTATCTGACGGCGCAGGGCATTTATTTTTTCTCGTTGGGCTTGAGCGGTGGCTTCCTTGGCTTGCAACTGCTCGCGCAATCGTACGGGGAGTTCAGGGTCTAAGTAGTAGTCCTTGATTTCGCCAATAAGTAAAAGAGTATCGCCCGCTTTGACTTTCTCTCCTTCTTGTACATACCACCGCAAAATGCGCCCCGGGATCATAGCATGAAGCGTCTGGGGGCGCACATCAGGCGTGAGGGAGGTGACAGTGCCAACGCCCGAGACATTCTGCGTCCAAGGCAGAAAAAGAAACCCAAAAAACAACAGCCCAATCATGCCAATCCATCTCAGCCCCTTCTTTATCCAAAGGGGCGGTTCTACTGTTTGTCCTATAGCGTATCCAACTTCATCTATCCGCTCCGAAACAAAATGGCTCATCAATCGCCACCTCATGTCAAAAATGGTGATTGATGTATCTGCATGAACTTCATGACCTCTTCATAAGTCCCGCTACATTTCAAGCGCCCTTCATCAAAGAGAAATACACGGTCGCACATTTCCATTACGCGCGGGTCTTGGGAGACGATGATCGCGGTGTACGGGGCTTCTGGGGAGAGAATGAGTTGATAGATGGGTTTTTTCACTGCCCATGCCACGCCAGCAAAAATGTCATCTACAAAAAGCATAGACGGATTAGATAAAAGAGCCCGGGCTACAAGGAGTCGCCTGAGATCCACTCCACTCAAAACGCCCCGTCCTTGAGGCGGCAGTACAGTGAAAAAGCCTTCTGGAAGCTTGTCTATGCTTGCCTTGAGCTGGAGCTTCTCACACATTTCCATCACTGTGTCCCATGCGATATGGGCACTGCCCAAAGTGAGATTTTCCCAGATAGTTCCTTCTA
>CAZZMF010000003.1:0-15158 GCA_964655255.1 uncultured Sphingobacteriaceae bacterium | reverse complement strand
CCCATACCGCCTGTCCGCCAAAGCTTTGAAGATACCGCACCATTTGCCCATCTGGCGTCATGATGCGGACAGTGCTGCCCTCAGACAAACCGCGGATCCCCACCCATCCTTCAAATCCCCGAGAAACAGGATTGGGAAAAATGTACAGAGAATCCAACTGTGCCGATGGACTCGTCGCAAATCCCCTATAACTCGCCACCCCGTCCGAAGTCACTATAAATACCTCCCCTGTATGGTCCCATATCCGTATGCGATAGATGAGATTGCTTGGCAAGGGACTATTCTCAGCCGTGTAGGAAGCTATCTGCCGACTCCCGTCAGGGCTAAGCACATATACGCCACTGCTGTAGGTACCGATCCATTTGCGGTTTTGTCCATCTATGGCGATGTCGGTGATGCTTTCTTCCTCCAAGAGATACCGATTTTCTATCACAGGAACCGACACAGAGAGCGTTCCAGCAAAGGGGTCTCCATACAACACAGCGACTCCCTTATCGGTGCCGAGCCAGATCGCACCGCTGCGGTCAGGCGCAATAGCTTGGAAGTTGCTACTCGGTACGCCGGGCAAGGGCATTCCTCCCTCACCCAGTAGCACGGTGCGGATTTGGGTGGGGTCGTCTGGGCGTCCGCGGTCATCCACCACGAGGATTTTCCCGCCTCTGAGTAAAAACCACTTGTATCCCCGAGTATCAACTTTCACGGAGAGGACCATGTCCGAATATGGCAAAGTATGCCAGCGCCCAGAACTGGGAACGTACCATGCGATATTTCGGATACCAGCGGTTTTCCCTACCCATACTGTACCACTGCCATCTATGCTTATCGTAGAAAAGGCCATGAGAGACGGCTTTCCATTCGCATCAGGGAAAATCCCATCAAATGGGGCATTATATGCGGTGAAAGTATCGGCACGCCCTGTCGGTTCCAATAGCAGGATGAGCCCATGAGTGAGGATCCATGCCCGCTGTCCGTCCCATGCGGCTTCGGTGAACCCCCCAGGCGAGCGTCCGATGAGCTGAGAGAGTTCATACCCAATACCTTTTTGTGCTCCGTGGGGATAGAAGGTGATCGTTCCGCCCCAACCTGCCCCCCAGAAGCCTCTCCCTCCGTGCAAGAAAAAAAGCCCGCTGGGCGTTGGTAGCACTTCTGTAGGATTGCTGGCGCGCAGGCGCTGATATGCATCTGTATTGAGGAAGTGCTTTGGTGAAGCTGCCAATGCCCCAATCCATGAGCTACCTGCTGCCACATGCGAGGCATCCGGCGACATCCAAAGTACATGGGCGCCGGGATTCCATAAAGTGCGGCGCTGCCCTCCTGCACCGTAAAAGAATATCTCTGTAGTATCTACCGCGGCTGCCCATCCCCCAGAGTGTCCGAAGATACTGAATACCCTTTTACCTGTGAGAGGAGCGGGAAGGTCGTGTGCCGTCCAGCCCGTATCTGCCCAGCGGTATACCCGTTCGCGGTGGACAATGAGCAGCCCCTCTGTGGTCTGCGCCCATCCTCGGAAGTAAATCAGGCTATCAGCTACCCTCCCCCGAGTCGCCTGTTCCCACGGTCCAAGCCAAGGGCGCCCCTCCGGTAACCTATATAGCCCTACATCCAAAAATGCCCATAAATGCCCCCCTGCCCACCACACCCGTCGTACAGGCTGGGCAAAGCTTCGCCCAGGAAATTGGCTCACTGTGCCCAAGACGCGTTTGTGCTCCTTATGCCAAATAACTAACCCAAAATCCGTAGCTATCACCAGCGTATCTCCTAATGCTGCAAAGTCCCTTATTGCTCGGGAAGTGTAAAAGGGATTCACAGCAATATCCCGAAGTACTTCCAGTTCGTCGGGGCTTCTGCCGTACTGTATCTGTCCATCCGCATACCCCAGCCATATCCAGTTAGAGTAGGGGTCGCTATACAGGGCGGTCGGACGATTATATAATAGCCCTTGGGCGCGATGGAGCTCCCGATAAGCGCCCGTTTCTCCATCCAGCAAACACACCCCCTCTCCACTTAGAAACCAAAAATAGGGCGCTACATAGCCTATCTGCTGAATGTATCCATGATAAGCATAGACGCCCCATTGTCCAATGGCTACACCACCCTGTGCATACAAGCCCATGACGACTAAGCCTACCCAGCGCATGCTTTCTCAACAAAAGTAATGATTACCTTTTGTTGGTCAGGTGGGTTGATGCCGAAGCGGTGGATTTATTGGTGGGGCGCCGCCGCCCCTCAAAATCAGCCTCCCACAGCTCGCAGACGGCGGTAGAAATGCTTTGGACGAGGGCGCTTCACCAAGCGAGGACGCCAAGTCTCTTCATAGTCAGTCCAGCTTCCTTCTACAAAAAATACCCCTTCGCCCGGCTCAAACGCTAAAATGTGCGTCGCTATCCGATCTAAAAACCATCGATCATGTGATATAATCAGGGCAGCGCCTGTAAAGGTTTCCAGTGCCTCCTCCAGCGCCCGAATGGTATGTATGTCTAAGTCGTTCGTAGGCTCATCAAGCAGGAGGAGATTGGCGCCCTGCTGGAAGCTATAAGCGAGATGAAAGCGCATTTTCTCTCCGCCAGAAAGATCGCCGATGCGCTTCTCTTGGTCAGCGCCTGTAAAGCCAAACCGCGCCAGGTAGGACCGTACATGCAACTGGCGTCCACCCACTTGGATGTATTCCAGTCCCCCAGATAGCTGTTCTAAGAGTTTTTTCTGCGGATCTAATGCTCGGTGTTCTTGATCCACATACGCTATTACGGCTTTGGGGGAGACGGTTATGCTGCCGCTGGTAGGCTTTTCTTCTCCAATAATGAGGCGAAATAGGGAGGTTTTTCCTGCACCGTTAGGACCGATGATGCCCACGATGGCGCCGCGCGGCACCGCAAAAGAGAGATTCTCAAAAAGGGTACGCTCTCCGTATCGGAGGGTAAGGTTTTTGGCTTCCAGAGCCCATTCGCCGAGGGGAGGACCGGGGGCGATGAAGATTTCCCGCTCTTCATCAGCGTGCCTTTCATAAGCCGCCAGACGCGCCTTGCGTTGCGACTCGCGGTCTTTGGGGCTCATTTGGATCCATTCAAGCTCTCGTTGAAGTGCCCGCTGACGCTCGGGGCTCGCGTTCTGTTGTTTGAGCTGGGTCTCTTTTTGCTTAAGCCAGCTGGAATAGTTCCCTTTCCAAGGCACGCCGCGCCCGTGATCCAGTTCCAAAATCCACTCCGCAACCTTTTCTAAGAAGTACCGGTCATGTGTGACGGCGATAACAGTGCCTTGATACTGCTGCAGGTGGGCTTCCAGCCAAGCCACCGACTCCGCATCCAAATGGTTAGTAGGCTCATCCAAAAGGAGAATATCCGGCTCTTGTATAAGAAGGCGAGCTAAGGCCAAGCGACGCTTTTCGCCGCCCGAGAGCACACTGACGGGGGCCTCAGGGTCAGGGCAGTGCAGCGCCTCCATCGCTTGTTGAATATAGGTGTCTATATTCCACCCATCTACAGCTTCTATTTGCTCCTGAAGCTTGGACTGCTCTTCCAATAGGTTATTCATCTCCTCATCCGACAATGGCTCCGCAAATCGCATACTAATAGCCTCATACCGCTGGATAAGGTCATATATATCTTTGGCTCCTTCGCGGACAATATCTATGGCTTTTTTGCTGGGGTCTAAATAAGGCTCTTGAGGCAAATACCCCAAAGAGTACCCCGGCGACAGCTTAGCTTCCCCTTGGAAGTCTTTGTCTTCGCCTGCCATGATCCGCAGAAGGGTACTTTTACCTGAGCCATTTGGACCGACAACGCCAATCTTCGCTCCATAAAAGTAGGAGAGAGAAATGTCCCTGAGGATGGTACGGTTGGGGGGAATCGTCTTGGATACCCGTACCATGGAGTAGATGATCTTTTCACCTGCCATTAGTGCAAAGGTAGAGTGGAGGATGCGCTGTTCTTGGCTTAGATGAGGATAGGGGCTATTGCAAAGCCCAAAGAAAAAGTAGTGCCTTCATCTCACACAAGCCTGCACAGTGGACGAGACAGGGAGTGTGCTTCAAGGCTCTATAATAGCTCTTGCACTATCCTGAGGAAAAGCTTGGCATTTTCCACAATATTTGAGAAGCGGGTGATCCATTCCACATTTGGAGATACCCAAAAGGGTTTGCTGCTCAGGAGGGTTTCTATGGTGGAGAAGGCTTCTGCCAGCCGATCGGGGGTAAAGGGCTCCACAAACCATGCGTTATATCCGTGTGTAAGTATCTCCAAGTGAGAAGGGATTGCATTTACGATTGGCAGGGCGCCGTAGGCGCGTCCTTCCGCCACGGCATAACTGTAGCCGTCATACACAGGGGCTGACACAAATGCCACCGTCTCACGCCACAACGCCAACATTTTTTCTTTTGGTATTATTTTTTCAAAAAATAAAAACATTTCACAATATGATTTTTTTAGATGTGCTGCATGCCGGGCGACCCGTGGATGGGGAGGATAAGCGCCAGCAAGGAGTACAAGAGGAAGTTTGCCGCCACTTCTAAGGTAATCTTCATAGCCCCGCAGAATCACATCAGCCTGATAGAGTAGGGTAGCCCCCCGAGGAGCAAGTAAGTAGCGCCGCTTCGCCACATCAGCCAGTGACAACTCGCCCAACCAGATTCCTGCAGGCAACTCAACTATATTTTTATTTTTTTCAAAAAACTTTTTTGAAAAACAAATCTCATAGTTGTCACCGACGCTCAAGAGGCTGTCTTGCAGGATTTGGCGAAGCGCGACAGGGAATAAGCGTCGGCGAGTCCATGTTGCTACATAACCCAAAAGGCTACGGGAGCGGCTCTGGAGAGTCCAACTGCGGTACAGGGGTGGAGCATTGGGCGTATATTCCAATACATCAGCCCCCATCGCAAAGGGCACATATGGACGAAAGCCACTGCTCCATACCCATAGAGCCGACGGTGTGAGATGAATCGGATGCGCTAAGTCTATCTTCTCGGCTTCTAAGAGCTTGCGCAGCTTTTGCCGGCGCCAGAGAAAATCACTCAACCTTGGTCTCTTCACCGCTTCTCCTACACATAGATAAGGCTCTAGCCCTTCTGGCGCAGGCTCTATGCCAATAAAAAGCACCTCCGCGCCTACCGCACGCAGGGCTTCTCCCCAGCGGCGCAAGTGAATATCCTGAACTGGACCAATAACCGCTATCCGCATTATGAGAGATGTATAGCGAGTCCGCTCTCTTCTAAAGGAACCACCTTTATTTCCCCCGTACTCGTCTCTACAATTCGCCAGGTCGGATCCCACGCCCCTGCTTTCTTCATTTCTATTATTTCATAAAACTTTTTTGAAAAATTTTTTCCTTCTGATACAACTAAAACCCACTCAGTAGGGAGGAGGCGCAGTCCCTGTGCCGCAGTGATGGCTTTGACAGTGCGAAAGAGTTCATCTATAGCGCAGCCAGAAACTGGCGACTCAGCAAAGACCTCCAAAATCTGATTATATTGCACGAGGGCGCGCCAGAGGATAGGACGACCATGAGTTTGCCAGTTTCGTAAAGCCCCTGACAGCGCTTGCAGAAGCTCGGCTTGTTTCTCGGGAGTGAGAGGCTCTGCCATCAGAAAGTGCCATTTTCGCTGCATGGGGCTAAGATATACAGGCGAGTGGGAAGGCGTAGCGTGGGCTGTGTGGGAAATAGAGGAGAGCGAAACGGAGTTGTGGAAAATAGCAGGTTTGTCCACAAGTGAAATAGCCAAAATCCGTAGCATTACCCATCCGCGCCGCCGCTTAGAGTCGCTGGCGGCGCGCGCAGCTCGTCATCACCTGCCCCCTCTTGCCCACTTTTCCCTATCTCACAGCTACCCCTTCGCCGCAGCCGCAGTCGCCCCTTTTCCTATTGGCATAGACTTAGAGCGTTTGCGCCCTTTCCCCCCACACGTCTGGTCTTACTTCACACAAGATATTGAGAAGCAAATGATAAAAACTTCAGATTTGACTGAATGGCACTTTTGGTGCGCTAAAGAGCTGTCATACAAACTCCTATGCTCAAAATATGACAAAATATCATTTCGTCGCGAGCTTCGGCTGGTGGGTACACATGTGCAGTTTGAACGGGGAACTCAACTGCATCTTATAAAGGTGCATTTCATACAGACCGAAGCATGGATGCTGGGGCTTGGTCGATTTGAGGGAGAATGTGTAGTTTAGGGCATGCGTACATGGCGCGTACTGATCGTAGAAGATGAAGAACCGGCCCGTCGCCTTCTGAAGCGGTATTTAGCCCAGATACCCGACCTTACCGTAGAGGAGGCCGCCGATGGCGCCGAAGCTATGGATAAGCTTCAGACCCAAACATGGGACATCGTCCTGCTGGATATAGAGATGCCCGGGATGGATGGGGTGTCTCTGATGCACTTTACCCAGAGCTTGCCGCAGCCACCAGCGATCATCTTCACGACAGCCTACGCAGAGCATGCCGTACAGGCTTTTGAAGGAGGGGCGGTGGACTATCTCCTCAAGCCCTTTTCCGCTGACCGCCTCAAGCAAGCCATTGAACGGGCCCAAAATCGTATGCAGCCTTCCGCACCTACACTCCCCCCGACGATAGATAAACTCGCCATTCCCCGCAAAGAAGGTCATGTCATTTTGTCATTTTCCGAAATTCTGGGGATACGGGTAGAAGACCGGGTACTTCACATAGAAGTCAGCACGGGGCAGATATATGAAACCCGAGCTTACACGCTGCGGCAGTTAGAAGAGAGATTGCCTTCACCGCCTTTCCTTCGCATAGCACGGGATGCGATTATCAACTTAGATGCTGTGCGCGAAGTGCTCCCGTGGTTTTCCGGGCGATACAAGGTCATGCTTCGTACGATGAATACCTACATGTGCAGTCGTGATTATGCGCCCACGCTCTTGAAGGCAGTAGGATTGAAGGAATGAAGTAGCTTTGGGGAATGCGTCCCTTTGCTGTGATTTTTCTCCTATTCATGGTGGGGTTGGCAGTGTGGCTGATATGGGATAAGCTACAAGCCCCTAAGCCCTCCACCTCACCTGCCGCACAGGAGATCAAGCATATAGAGTCCGCACCGATAGAGCTTACAGACTCTGAGAATGACCCGATATCTGCTACCGAGACCAAGCCTTCCCTCGCCCAACCCTCTACCGCCGCCAAGCCTGCAGCCCCTTCAGCTTCCCTTTCCTCCTACCTCAAACTGGAGCAGCTCAAAGCCCGAAGTAAGACCTGCCAATTCGTGCAGCATACTTACTATGCCCTATGCTATTCAGAGGAGCACGAGCAGCCCCTGTGGACTGTGTATATTCTGGACGGCAAAAAGCTCAAAGAAAGTCGGATACGGCGGACGCAGGACTTTCGCCCTGACCCTAAGACCACTACCCAGTCTGCCCACCCCTCTGACTACAGACGGTCTGGGTATGACCGCGGGCACTTAGTACCGGCGGGTGATTTCAAATGGGACTCCTTAGCCATGAGCGAGACCTTCTACATGTCCAACATGAGCCCACAGCTTCGTGATTTTAACGCAGGCATTTGGGAAAGAGTGGAAAGCACCGTCCGCGGATGGGCGCGCCAGAAAGGCAGACTTGTCGTCTATACGGGTCCTGTCTTAGATAGGGTCAAAGAGCGCATCGGTAAAAACCAAGTGTCGGTGCCCCGAGCTTTCTATAAGGTCGTTTACCACTTGGATGAAAAAAATCCTTCGGGGGTGGCGTTTTTGGTGCCGCATGCTCCATCACATAAAGCGCCTACGGAGTTTCTTGTCCCCATAGACTCTGTGGAGAAGGTCACAGGTATAGACTTTTTTCCTGCGCTGCCCGACGATATAGAGGAGCGCATAGAGAGCCGTTTGGAGCGCCGCCTGTGGGAGGCAAGCCCCCGCAAGCGCTAACTTTGCCTTTACATGCGAGTCATTCCCGCCCAGACAGCCGCTCAGAAGCAAGCTTTTCTGGATCTGCCGCGCAAGCTCTATGCCGATGACCCCAACTGGGTCGGTCCCTTAGACATGGAACTCAAAGCCCTCTTTGATCCCCGAAAAAATCCCCATTTCGCAGAGGGCGAAGCGCAGTGGTGGATAGCCCAGAGCGCTGCGGGCGAAACGGTGGGACGCATCGCCGCCTTCATTTATTATCCAAAAGCCCGCCGATATGCCGTCCCCACGGGCGGGATTGGCTTTTTGGAGTGCGTGGAGGATTATTCGGTCGCAGAGGCGCTTCTTAGCACAGCGCAAGCTTGGCTCGCTGATAGAGGCATGCAAGCCGCCGACGCCTGCATCAACTTCGGTGAAAATGACCGCTTCTGGGGCGTACTTATAGAAGGCTTTGATTCGCCGCCGTCCTACGGCATGCCCTATAATAAGCCCTACTACGCAGATTTCCTCACTCGGTATGGGTTTGAGCTATACTTTCGGCAAGAGTCGCGAGAATTGGATCTGCGTCAGATACCAGAGCGCATTATTCGGATTGCCCAACGAGCCGCCCAAAAAGAAGGGGTGCGTTTCGCTTATCCCGAACTCAAAAACCTCCGACGGTATGCGCTGGACTTCATGACTATTTATAATGACGCGTGGCAGTTTCATGAACACTTTGTCCCTTTGACGGAGGAGCGGGTCTTGCGGCTTGTGGAAAACCTCAGACCTATCCTCATAGAGGAGATGATCTATTTCGCCTATGTGGAAAATGAGCCAGCAGGGATCATTCTGGCGATACCGGATCTCAATCAAATCTTTCGCCCGTGGCGCGGACAGCCGACCCTGTGGCAAATCCTGGGCTTCCTCTGGCGTAAGCGTCGTAAGTACGCCTGGTATAGGCGAAAGGGCATCTTGACGCGTGCTCGGGTCATGCTTATGGGTGTGCGCCCGAAGTATCAAAAACGCGGTCTGGAATCTGCCCTTGCGTACTTGCCTGTGCCGCCAGTGATTGCGATGGGCATCACGCATGCAGAACTGAGTTGGGTAGGGGACTTCAATCCAGCGATGTTAGCTGTATTAGAAGCCACGCAAGCCCGACGCAGTAGGGTGCATGCGACTTTCCGGTATTACTTCACACCGCAGGCGCGTTTGCAAGCCCAGAGTGCAGAACGCTCTATCATTATGCGGTTCTGAGGGAGCTCTGGCTATGAGAGAAGGGAGCTTAGCCGTCGGACTTCGCCATAGAGAAAGATTCCCCTCAACCTACCTTTGCGTGTCGGCACGATTTGGAGCATTATTGTGCGAAGGCTTTTGCACCAGAATGTAATACGCAAAGCCTGTCCAGTCCCAGTAGAGCGCTCCTCGGCGTATAGTGCCTTTGAAAAGAAGGTGAAGCGGAATCAGCAAGGGAGCGGCAAGCATGCGCCGCCAGTTGCGTGCTATTCGTACTCTCAGGACGCGTCCTCCTAACCGTAAAAAAAGATTGGCTAACTCCGCAGGCGGATACAAGCGCACATGCGTCGGATCATCAAAAAAGTTCAGCGTGCCCGGCATAGAGGGTAAGTATAGGCTACGCTCAGTAGGTGTCTCTACATATAAGTAGCCACCGGGCTTGAGCTTTCGCCAGAGATTTTCTAATACCTCTTCGCCGCGCTGTATGTGCTCAATCACATGAACCATCGTGATAACATCATAGTTTTCATCGGGTATCAAAGACCAATCGCCAACGTTGAGGTCAAATAGTATGAATGCATCCATTTTTTCTTTGTCTTCTGGGGAAAGTTCATAGTCAGTTTCCCTATCTAAGCCTGTGTAGTGGGCTTTGGGGAAAAACAACTTGAAGATGGAAGGCGAATGGTTGCCGCAGCCTACGTCTAAGATTTTGATAGAGGATTGAGAGGAGAAATGACCACGCAGTACCGAAATCACGACTCTGGGAAAAGCCTTTCGGTACAAATCTTTGAGGGTTTGAGTCATAATACCATTTGCAAAGGTAGTTTGTTAGCCCATAGGTAGATATCGTAGGGTGGTGGCGGGCGCGTTAGTCCTTTCAAAATCTAACATAATGTTTCTTATGAGACAATCCGAACAAGCTAAATGCTCTGGCTTTGCAGCCGCCACTATAACCCCCCAACTCAGCAAATCGGCTCTGCTCTCGGGCGTTTTTTGTTTCTGCCCCTGATATGCAGACTGTCTTTGGGCTTTCAGAAAAAAGCATACGCCGACTAATCTGGCTCGTATCGGTGGTCATACCTCTGGTGGTGATTGTGCTGCTGAGCCTGCCGAGGGTGGATATTGGGATAGATACGGGGTTCATCCCGCGTCTGAATGCCCTCCTCAATACCACTGTCTCTGTGCTACTGGTGGTTGGGTACTTCCTTATCCGACGGCGCCAGATTGCCGCTCATCGGAAGGTCATGCTCACAGCTTTTGCGCTTAGTGTGCTCTTTCTCGTGTCGTATGTGATCTATCACCTCACACACGAGGAAGTGCGTTTCGGTGGGACAGGCTGGGTGAAACTGCTTTATCTCTTTATCCTTGTCACACATATTGGGCTGAGCGTTTTTGTGGTGCCCTTAGCCCTTTTCACGATATATCCTGCTCTTTTAGGACGATATGCTAACCACAAAAAGCTTGCTCGTTGGACTTTTCCGCTCTGGCTCTATGTCTCTGTCACGGGTGTGTTAGTCTATGTATTTTTGTCCCCGTATTATCCAACCTAACATGAGACGGTGGCTAATCGGGCTTCTGCTACTACCTATGCTGGGCGCAGCCCAATGTGCGATGTGTAGAAAAAATGCTGAGAATGCCGCGCCGGGCTTAGCTAAAGGGCTTCGGATAGGGATTATATTTCTTTTTGCGGTGCCGTATGTCGTCGCTGGTACGGTAGGATATCTCTGGTATAAACGCATGCGTAACAGTGCGGGGTTGGGGGCTAGTGATAGAGACAGCGGGCACCAGCCTACAACTGGGACTGCTTAAGGACGGAGAGCCCCACAGCGGCATCCGCTGGGACGGCAAAAATCAACATGGCGAAAAGCTTATCCCATTTGCCATGCAGCTTTTGCATGAGAATCATTTGCAGTGGGGCGATATTCGGTACGCCGTATATCATCAGGGGCCTGGTTCGCATACAGGGCTGCGGATAGGTCTTTCCGCAGTGAAAGCCTGGGCACTCTCGCTAAAATGGGATGTATATGCTGTACCCCTCATGCGGGTATTGTATGAAGTAGCGAGACAACGGGGTATTGCCGAAAAGGTATTTACTTTCTGGGAGGCCCGCAAAGGACAGTGGTACGGACAACTCTGGGAAGCCGAAAAAGCTTCTGCTCCCCCTACTCTGCTTCCTTCTGCCACATGGATCCACTGCGCCCGAGAATATCTCTGGGTCGGTAATGCTTTTGAAGCTCACTTCTACATTCATGAAATCTCATGGCTAATGGTCGCTGCTGCCGCTCGTCATCTCACGCCTATCTGTCGGATGGAAGAGCTCATTACTTTGACACCGCTGTACTTTAGAGAGTTTATCCCCACTCAGCGCCGGAAATGAGCCTGCAAGTTCGTCTTCTCTCGCCTGCGGAGGCTTTTGCTGTGGAACGCTTACAGTTGGCAGATGGACAAGAGCGCTTTTTGCCAGAGAAGCTAATCCTTGTAGATCGGTTTCAGTTGTGGGGACTCTATCAAGGCGAAGAGTTGCTTGCATTTGTGGAGGTGGTGGGAGAGCCGCCTTTGCTGTGGATAGCCCGGATTGGCGTAGCGGCGCCGTACCAAGGCATGGGATATGGGGCTTATTTACTGCGACAGGTGATAGCCCAGCTACGACGGCGCGCCCGTATCAACGAATTGCGGGCGGCGATCCATGTAGAAAATGAACCGGCACAGCGGCTCTTTGCATCGGTGGGCTTTATGCCGCTGTCGTCAGTTGAGGCGGTCGGCGAAGAGATCGTCTATGCCCTCTCCCTCAGATAAGGCGATAGTTGCGAAACTCACCCGGTCGCCAGCCTGTGTGTGCTTCTATCCAGTGTAGAAAGCGTTCGCGGGCGGTGAGCTTCGCCATGTGTGGCTGATAGGAGAAATCCCAACCCAGCGGCTTTGCTATGCGTTCTGCCATGACTGCGGGATGGGTGCCTTCGTAGCGTCGCAAGCGGTCTGTCGTATGATAGATGAAGCGTTGGGGTTTGTGCCGAGCGATCCAATCGTCATCATGCCAAAAGCGGTTCATTTCCTCAAACTTGATCAGTTGAGCCTCGGGCGGGCGCACCCAGCCGTAATGAAAAATGCGTGCTCCCGTAGGCTTGACCCGAAGCTTTTTGCCTCGTCGACGAAAGCCCTGCGCATCTTTGTATGCCTGAATCTCAGGATGGCGCCGAATAATGCGCACTTCTCGTCTATACCAGCGTCGTGAATCCCCTACCCACTCATAGCTACCATAAAAATGCAGGTAATCAAAGAGCAATCCCTCTACTCGAGGCTCAGCTTGCCACTGATGCATCGCTGCTTGTATAGCGGGATAGTCGGCTTCATGAAGGACTTCGTCGGCTTGGAGGATGAGTATCCAATCAGCAGGGGGGAGTTGCGCTATGAGCTTATTTGTTTCCACAGCTAAGACAGCTCCTCCCTGACGGAGGTTGAGATCCCAAATGCTATCCACAATACGAATGCGCGGATCAGCGAGGCTTTCCACCGCCTCTCGAGTCCCATCCTCACTCTGCCCCACACTGACAAAAAAAACCTCACACAAAGGCAAAGCAGATAAGATGGCTTCCCTGAAGGGATAGTCCATCTTGACGCCATTACGAAGGATCATACCCCCTACGACCCGCACCGCCTTTGAGAGAAGAAACTGGATAGGAGAAAGTTAGCGCAACTCTTCTACAATCACTTCATACGGCTGCTTGGCGACCACCTCCAAAATGTACTGCCCTCTGCCAGTCAGATAAACCACATCCTCGTCCTGCGAAGTGGTATTAGCGATGATTTCAGAGTAGTCGGGATTATTAGCGTCGTACAAAATAAGAATCAGCTCGCCTTGCTCCTTATTTTTCCAGTAGATTTTCCACTCTTTGCCCGCTACGCGAAAAGGTGGTGTTTTTTTAGGAGTTTTGCTGAATATTTTGACGAGAGGGCGCCATTTTTCTTTGATGCGCACCTCTGAACGGGTAATAGTTCCCGATAGCGGTACCTGCTCGTCTGTGGGACTCGGCTCTGGTCCCATACAGGCAAAAACAAGTAAAGCGAGAAGCGTAGCTTGGGCGAAGCGCATGGAGCAAAGATACCCGCCCCGTCACAGAAAATGATGCACAGCATGCAGAGAGGATGCCCGATAGGCATGTGGATAGCGAACTTTGTCTGGTGCGATTGTACATCTTGCCGATGCCGCTGGCTCGGGAAGCGCCCTACTGGTTGTATCCCTATTGGGGCGAAGTGGCGCGAGAAGTGAAGCACTTTTTTGTGGAGCGGGCGGCGCGAGCCCGTCCCCTCTTGGAAAAGGTTGGCGTTTCGCCCACAGTTCAGTTATACGAGTACGACTCGCGAATAGAAGATTGGCCCATCCACGCCTATGAAATAGTATTTCGTTCTCGGGCATCAGCTGCTCTTCTAAGCGAAAGTGGCTTGGCAGGTGTAGCTGATCCGGGTAGAACGGTAGTTCAACGGGCACATGCGGAGGGGTATGCGGTGATTCCCTTGGCGGGTCCGAGCAGCATTACGTTGGCGCTGTCGGCATCGGGCTTATCAGGGCAAGCTTTTACTTTTTGGGGCTATCCACCGATAGAAAAGCGTCAGCGCCGACAGTTTTTGCAAAAAGTTATAGGTGCTGCGGCACAGATGACGCAAATTCTTATGGAGACGCCGGCACGCAGCTCCAGCCTCTTAGGCGAACTGATAGCGGTAGCCCCTCCCGACCTATATCTCTGTGTGGCTCATCATCTCACCGCTGCGGACGGGTGGGTACGCACCCAGCCTGTGGCTCTATGGCAGCCTATGGATCTGCCCAAAGCCCCTACCCTTTTTCTTTTGGGACGAATGTGATACGAGAAAGGGACAGGTGGAGGGGGTTCAGCAGCACACCGAAGCCCAAAACAAAGGCGCCTCACCCAGCGTTGGCATTATATTCTCCTCTCATTTGCTTTCCATCGTGAGCGTCGTCCAGAAGAAATGAAGGTCTGGCAACAAAAAGCAAAGGCATGCCCCACTTTGGTGTGGCTAGATTTCCTTTAGCGCTTGTGTAATTGCCTCAATGCTTTGTCGCGCATCGCCGAAGAGCATGTAGGTATTCTGTTGATAAAAGAGTTCGTTTTCCACGCCAGCGAAGCCGGGATTCATAGAGCGCTTGAGGACAACGACGGTCTTTGCTTTATCTACCTCTAAGATGGGCATACCGTATAGGGGGCTATTGGGGTCTTTACGGGCGGCGGGATTGACCACGTCGTTGGCGCCGATCACCAGCACCACATCTACCTGCGGAAAGTCCGGATTGATGCGCTCCATCTCGTACAAGCGGTCATATGGCACGTCTGCTTCGGCAAGGAGAACATTCATATGCCCCGGCATGCGCCCAGCGACGGGATGAATAGCAAAACGCAGTTCTATGCCTTTTTCTAAGAGGGCATCCATGAGCTTTTTGACGGCATGTTGAGCTTGGGCGACCGCCATGCCATACCCTGGTACGACGACGACATCTTTGGCATAACTGAGCATAAGAGCCACATCCTCCGCAGTGGTGGAACGAACGGTCTTGTCCGTAGCGGTGGCGATAGGTCCGCCTTTCCCTACGCCAGCGAAGAGCACGTTCCAGAGAGAGCGATTCATGGCTTTGGACATGATCTGCGTCAAAATCAGCCCGGATGCTCCGACCAGCGTACCTGAGATGATGAGGAGATAGTTAGTGAGTACGAAGCCTGTCGCTGCGGCTGCGAGTCCAGAGAGGGAGTTGAGAAAAGCCACGATGACCGGCATATCCGCCCCGCCTACGGGTAAGGCTATCCAAAGCCCTAAAAGCAGCGACACCCCGCTCAGCCCATATAGGAGCACTTCTGATCTGGAGGCTGTGAAGGCGACTACCCCTGCCACTGATGCCAGCGTCAGCAGTAGGGTCTGATAGTGATGCCCCGGCAGCGTAATGGGGCGACCGGTCATAAGCTCTTGAAGCTTAGCAAAGGCGATAAAACTCCCTGAGAATGTAACGGCGCCGATCAGCACACTGAGCCCAATAGTTGCCGAGGTGAAAGGTGAAAGCTGAGCGGGACTCAGAAGTATGCGTTCATCTTCGCCGGCGGCG
>CAZZMF010000002.1:0-19238 GCA_964655255.1 uncultured Sphingobacteriaceae bacterium | reverse complement strand
TGAAACACTGGCAGAGAGTAGACTACATGGGGGTGTGCGGCGGCGCCTTCGGCGCCGCCGCACACCCCCAAAAAAACAAAAGAATGCGCCACTTCAATATCAGCGGGCGTTCGCAAGTTTATCTGCCAGTTAGTATAACGCAAAGTTCCTACATTCGTCTCATGGAAGGCTCTCTCTCACGCACAGCACAAGCTTCTCAGCCACGGCAGCCTCATCCCCTCTCTCAAATCAAGGTGGAACTGATCTGGGAAGGGAAGTATGACGAAGAGGGGAATCGTCGTCCGCTGACCCTGCCGCCGCAGCCCCTCCCCCTTCAAAAGGTAGAAGTGATTGATGCCCCACGCGACCGCAAAAAGGCCCTCCAACCCACCCTCTTTGATGAAAAGGAGTTCAGCCAGCATGCCCATCCAGATAACTGGCGCAACCTCCTCATCTGGGGCGATAATAAACTCGTCATGCACAGCCTCTTAGAGACTTTTCGCGGACAGATAGACCTCATCTATATCGACCCCCCCTTTGACACCGGCGCAGACTTTACCATGGATATCCCCATCGGCGATAACGGCACCGAAGTCCATAAAGAGCAGTCCCTCATAGAAGCTGTCGCCTACCGTGATATATGGGGAAAAGGTATCGACTCCTACTTGCATTACATGTATGAAAGGCTGATCCTCATGAGAGAACTTCTAAAAGAAAGTGGAACAATATGGGTTCATTTAGGAAAAGGAGTCGCTCACTATGTAAAAGTTATTATGGACGAAATATTTGGAGAAGAAAACTTCTTGAATGATATATCCTGGAAAAGATATGCGGCGCATTCCTTAGGCGCAGAAAGATATGATTCGATTACGGAAAGCATACTTGTGTACTCAAAAAATATCAACTTAGTGTATTTTTTGCCAGAAACTCAGAAATTGAGTGCAGAAGAGATAGAGCAAAGGTTCCCGTACATTGAACCTGAGACTGGACGGCGGTATCAGCATGCAGCATTAGAAAAATCTGCTAACAAGAGTGCCCGGGGGGAGCGTATAATACAAGGGAAGAGGGTATATAGCGATATAGGCTGGATATGGTCGCAGGAGACATTTGACAAAAGGCTGGCGGAAAACCCCTATCTTATCCACTGGACAGAGGAGGGTCGACCACGGTATAAGATATATGCAGATGAATACAAAGGACGCCCAATAGGTGATTTTTGGGATGACATTCCATACCTGTCTTCGGGTGATAAAGAGCGGATCGGATATGCTACTCAAAAACCTGAAGCTTTACTCCGGCGAATCATTAGGACAGGAACAAAGGAAGGAGACCTTGTAGCGGACTTTTTTTGTGGTTCTGGGACGGCGTTGGCGGTGGCGGAGAAGTTAGGGCGTCGGTGGATAGGGGTAGATATTGGTCGGTATGCGATTCATACGAGTCGGAAGCGGTTGATCAAAGTGCAGCATGAGCTACACGGAGCGAATCAGAAGTATCGTCCCTTTGATGTGTATAATCTGGGACGGTATGAGCGGCAGTGGTGGCAGCGGGAGCGTTTGCGTGATGCGGAAGCGGAGCATCGGCGGATTATATTGTACTTTTATCGGGCGCAACCTTTGGAGGCGCCGCCGCATCCTCTTTTCCATGGGCGCAAGGACAAAGCCTATGTGCATGTAGTGGAAGTAGATTCTATCCTGACCGCCCAGCGGCTGGAAGAAGTGGTAAAAGCTGCAGCCGCTCATAAAGCCCAGATAGTACATGTCTTAGCGTGGGAGTTTGAGATGGGCATTCAGGAGACGGAGCGCCGCCTGGAAGAGCAGTATAAAGTGCATATCACGCGCAAGTACATTCCGCGCGAAGTGATGCAATCCAATATGACGCCCGAGATTGTGCAGTTCTATGAGCCGGGAGAAGTGAAAGCAGAAGTGATCCGACACAAAGATGGCAGTATAGATGTGCGGTTAGTAGGGTTTCGCCCGGCAATGAGTGAGCTATCGGAAAAAGAGCGAGAAGCTATGCAGGAGCGCCTTTTGAAGACGCCTTTTGACTTTATTGACTTCTGGGCGATAGATTTTGACTATTCGCCGGAGAAGCCCTTTGAGCAGCACTGGGAGAGCTTTCGGCTGGGTAAAGACCGAAAGCTGAAGCTGGAATCAGACCGCCACTGGAAATATGAAGGGAAAAACAAGCCTTACTGGATTGGTGTCAAGGTGATTGATGTTTTTGGGATAGAGACGCTGGAAGTTTTGAGTTATGAGTAAGCTGCGCTTAGATTTGATAAATCCGCTTTATTGTCCGTGGCAGGAGCCTATTCGCCATCGGACCCGTGGGGGGATAAAGGAAGGGCGTCGTCCCAGTGTCCTTCCCCATGTAAATAAGCTCAGAGAACGGGTAGGAGCATGGCGGCGGGCAGGGTACCCTTCCATAACTGGGACCACTCGGCGGCTTTTGGAATACTGGTTTGAAGAAGCCCCCCATCGCCTACCCAATTCCTCTACCTTCTTTCAGTATCACTGGGGGCAGCGAGAAGCTATTGAAACGATAATCTACCTATACGAAGCACTTCCCACCCAGTCTGAGCATAAAGCGCCCTACACTATCAAAGATATCTTGGAGCTACTGGGCGATTCTTTTTCCCGCACCGAAGGTATAGACCCCGCAGAACTCCTCTGGCCACGCTACGCCATCAAGCTCGCCACCGGTACGGGAAAAACAAAAGTTATGAGCCTGGCTATCGTCTGGCATTACTTCAATCGGCTCCTTGAAGGGAACTCAAACTACACGGATACTTTCGTCATCATCGCCCCTAATGTAATCGTCTATGAACGCCTCTGCGAGGACTTTGCGGATGGAGCTATCTTCCAAAAAGACCCCGTCATACCGCCCGAATGGCGAAGTAGATTTGACCTCCAAGTCATTTTACGAGATGACTCCGCACCACCTATCCGACAGAGCGTGCTCTACCTTACTAATATCCAGCGCTTATACCCCCCTAAAGAAGATGCCAGCCCTCGCCTCATCACCCCCACAGAATGGCAATCCAAAAGAGAGGTCGCGATATCAGAAAAGATTTTGGGACCCGAAGTCAGGCGCTCCAAAGGCACTCAGAAAGACCCAGAACCGCTCCTTTACCGCATAGCTCGCCATAAGTCCGTCCTTGTCCTCAACGACGAAGCTCATCACCTGCATGACCCTAACCTCGCATGGAATCGTACCCTCGCCGAACTTCATAAGCGCCTCCAAGAGCATGGGACGGGTATTTGTCTCCAGTTGGACTTTACGGCGACCCCCCGCCACACAGATGGAAGCTACTTCAAACACGTGATTGTAGACTTTCCTCTCGGCGAAGCTGTAGATGCCGGTATCGTCAAAGTGCCTCTTTTAGGCGAGTCCCCCCAACTTGAAGCCATCCGTATTACCCGCTCCAAAAAAGGCGATCCTTCTAATCGCCCGAGGGACACCTACCGGCGCCATCTGGAGATAGCCTACGAAGTCTATGAGCGTTCATTCAAAGAGTTGGAAGGCGTACAGAAGCCTATCTTATTCGTGATGACGGAAGATACCAAAGCCGCAGATGATATTGCGGACTTTCTCAATACCGACCGCCGCTTCAAGCTGCTGAATGAAAGAGTACTCAACCTCCACACACGCCTCAAAGGAAAAATACAGCGGCAAGAAATAGACGGTAAAGTCATAGAAACCTTCGTGCCATCCGATGACGGCAAGATGAGCGAAGAAGACTTGCGCGAGCTACGGAAATGGTCTCGGGAGTTGGATTCGCCGGAGAGCCCCTATCGGTGTGTAGTGTCGGTGCTTATGCTACGGGAAGGGTGGGATATTCGGAATGTCACTGTGATCGTGCCGCTGCGGGCTTACTCGGCAAAAGCGCAGATTCTACCAGAGCAAACGCTGGGACGAGGACTGCGTCGCATGTTTCCCATCATCCCCGCCTCCAACGGAAACTCCTGCGAAATCGTACCAGAAACGGTCGTAACCATTGAACATCCCGCCTTCCAAAAGCTCTATCAAGAAGAGTTAGAACGAGAAGGTCTCCCCATTGGCACTATTCGCCTGGATGATACCTTCAAAGAAAGCGTCACTATATACGCAGACCCAGACAAAAGTAGATACGACATAAGCATTCCCAGAATATTCGTCTCCTTACACTCTCAATCTATTGAAGCTATCTCCATTCAAGACATTAGGAAAGCTTTTGAGAAGAAATACCCCCAGCCCCTCCCTATACGAACAAAGAGTTCAGGTTACAGGGAGATCCATATGATCACCCAAGAGGAAGTGCGTCATATACCGCGCCCTTCTTCTATTATCACACCTTATGAAATGATAAACTTCTATGCACAGGTGCTGGGGTATCGGTATGGAATTGCCATGGCATACCATAAACTGGGGGGACTAATAGAGGATTTCTTATCCAATATCATATTTGGAGAAAAGGTTGATTTGTTTGACCCAAGCATCAGAAATCGCATAGGAGACCCTGATGTAGAAGCGGTTCTTATGGAAGTCTTCAACGAAGTAATACTTAGCCACCGAAGCCCTTCGCTCAGGTGGGATGTTAGTGCCCAGTGTTATCCCGTCTCCAGCTGGCAAAAATATCAGGTCAAAGCTCAGCCACATAACATCGTCAAGGTAGAGAAGACAGTCTTCAACCTTGTGCCTTGCGATAGCAGCTTAGAGAGGGACTTCGCTAAATCCCTGGATAGATGGCAAGATGTGCTGGCATTTGCCCGCAATCATGGTCCAGATAGGCTATGGATTGAGTATTTAGATGATAAGGGGATTTTGAGGTATTATGCGCCTGACTTTATCGTACGGGCAAAAGTGGCTTCGGGAGAAATTATTCACTATCTTGTAGAGACGAAGGGGCAAGAATCTCTGGATAGCGTTCTCAAAGCCATTGCAGCAAAGCAGTGGTGTGAGACGGCAACAAAAGCTCTCACAGAAAAAGCTTCTGTAGAGTGTGCCCAAAGAACTCGTTGGGAATATGTATATGTAACCGAGGAGGACTTACAGAATAAGAGTTTCAGTAGCTTTGAGCAGCTGGTAAGCGTAAGTAAGGGTAGTCTGAATAGGCTTTTGAAGTACCAGCCCAAAGACATGGTCGCTTCCTCTTCTGAAAAGCTTCCAGAAACCTCACTCCTTTCTGAGGAGCTCTCCGAGGAGAAACCCTCACGCCATAAGCGAAAGCGCCACACAGTCAAAACCATCGCTACTAAACGCCCCAGAAAAAAATCTCGTACAAAACGCCGCAAGAAAAAGTCAGAATAACCTTGATAGAGAGATAGAGACGCCAGAACAGCAAAGCATTTAGTGTAAAGCATTATTTTTGACGCATGAGCCTCTCTAAACCTATCCTTACTTTATCCGCTCGGGAGCTAAGTGCGCTCCTCTCGCCGTACTTCTGTCCGCTCTCCTTCTGGATACAGAAGCACCTCAAGCCGCCCTCAGAACCCTTCCCCGCGCTGCCTTCTGATGTAGATCGCCTCCTCAAAAAGTCCGTTGAAGAGAGCTGGAAAAAGCATCGCAGACTTCCTCTATGGCTTGAGAGTCTCGGCATAGAGGGAGAACCGATCTTTCCCCGCCCGACATGGAGAAACTTCTTTGTGCTTTATCCGCACAAAAAAGGCTCTATCCGCATTCATGGGGAGCCAGATGAGGTAATCCTATTAGATAACGGCGAGCTACATATCATTGACTACAAGCTCTCCGCCCCTAAGCAGGCAAATAGTGATACAGAACGGATGTACGCCGTACAGCTCCTTGTCTATGCGTATATTGCAGCAAAGGTGACGCTCTCGCCCTTACCTGCCAAAGCGCGGAATCTCTCGTTGATTTACCTTACGCTGAAAGCTGAGGGGCATGCCGGCACCTTAGGAGACCTCGACGATCCGGAGCACCTATGGCTGCACTTCCACGCTCAACGGCAGCCGATGGATGAGTATCTCAACTATCCTTCCAAAGCCTTAGAAGATACTACACATCTCTCATGTCAGCGGAAGATTGAGAGTTTGAGTGATTTGATTGAGTGCCTGATTGAGCGAGCGGTGGATATTGTACTCTCTCCGACGCCCCCGGCGTCTCAAAGCGACTGGGCGGACTTTTATGTCAGAGTGGTGGGAGCGCTTGCGCCACATATTGAGCGTCTGAAAGAAAGCCTGAGCCAGAAGAAGACAAGAAGCCAAAAGCAAGCAACCTCAGAAGTCCAACGAGAGAGATAAGGATAAAGCGCTGGTAGAGAAGAGAGAAAGTAGTGTGCGGCGGCGCCGAAGGCGCCGCCGCCAACCCCCTCAAAAGGCAAAGTAATGTGCCACTTCATCGGTGAAGCGCAAAATGGAAAAACAAATACAGAGCTGTGGTAAAACCCTATCGGCAGGTGGTGTCTGTCTAAACTAATGTATCAGCAACGACTTTGGGGTTTTTTTCAGGATAGTCCAAGTTATAATGCAAGCCGCGGCTCTCTTTACGAATAGAGGCGCATTTGACGATGAGGTAAGCGACAGCGATAAGATTGCGCAGTTCAAAAAGCGCTCGAGAGGGATAGGTTTGAGCATAAAAAGCTTCAGTCTCTTCATATAGAAGCGCGATCCGTCGCCGTGCCCGCTCCAAGCGAAAGTTAGACCGGACGATTCCCACGTAGTTGCCCATGAGGGTTCGCAGTTCTTGGAGGTTGTGGCTGATGAGCACCATCTCTTCGGGATGTTTAGTTCCGCCGTGGTCCCAATCAGGCACATCTCGCTGCCAAGTGTAAGAGCTCAGGTGGGCAGCGGCGTGTTTACTGGCACGTTCAGCAAAAACAAGGGCCTCTAAAAGCGAGTTAGAAGCCAAACGATTAGCACCATGCAAGCCGGTGTAGCTAACCTCTCCAATCGCATACAGCCGATGTATGGAAGTGCGTCCTACCGCATCAGTGTCTATCCCTCCTACCATGTAATGAGCCGCTGGAGCCACTGGAAGGAGATCAGTAGTGGGGTCTAAGCCTTTTTTTCGGCAGTATTCATAGATGGTGGGGAAGCGTTCGGGGAGGTTAGGCACTTCGCGGGCGTCCAGATAGACGTAAGGCAACCCGGCGATTTTGGATTCGTTATCTATGGAGCGAGCGACGATGTCACGGGGGGCCAGGTCGCCTCGGCTATCGTATTTGTGCATGAAGGGGCGATGATGGATAGGGTCGCGTAAAACTGCCCCTGCTCCGCGTAAAGCTTCCGTAAGAAGAAAAGCCGGACGCTTTTCCGGCTCGTAGAGGGCGGTAGGATGAAACTGATAAAACTCCATATTAGCGATGCGGGCTTTGGCGCGCAGAGCCATAGCCACGCCGTCTCCGGTAGCAGTGGAAGGATTAGTTGTCACAGGATAAACTTGTCCTGCCCCGCCCGAGGCCAATATTGTAACCCGTGCTAAGATTGTCCATATCTTACTGGTTGCTTCCTCCAACGCATAGACCCCGTAGCAAGTGATATTGGGGAAGCCGCGATTGACATAGATGCCGAGATGATGCTGCGTGATGAGGTCCAACGCAAAAAACCCCTCCCAAAGTTGAATCCTGGGATGGGCACGGACTGCAGCGAGAAGAGCGCGACTGATTTCGGCACCGGTGGCGTCCCGACTATGTAGAATACGGGGATGTGAGTGTCCTCCTTCTCGGGCTAAGAGCAGTTCGCCTTTTTCATCCCGGTCAAACTGCACGCCATATGCCATGAGCTGTTGGATTGCTGCTGGCGCTTCGGTAATCACCCCCCGCACAATATCTGTCCTACATAAGCCGTCGCCAGCGATGAGTGTATCCTGAATATGTGCTTCAAAGCTATCCTGAGAGGAAAATACCCCTGCTATGCCGCCTTGGGCATAGGTGGTATTGCTTTCAGTGGCTTTGTCTTTGGTGAGGATGAGCACTTCGCCGTGCTCGGCGGCGCGCAGGGCAAAAAAAAGTCCGCCTACCCCCGAGCCTATCACCAGAAAATCCGTCTCTACCCGCACCAGAGCAAAGGTATGAAGTACATTTGCCGCGATGTGGGTCATGAAGGTCGGCGGCGGTTGCTTGCGCGATGCAGAGGGCATTCGCCAACTGCCTCTCATCTTGCGCACTGTCTATAACGAGGCGCCACGGTTGCTTGTAGTCTCCGCCATCGGAAAAACTACTAATAAACTGCTCCAGATCGCCGAGTCTGCGGGGCGTTCCGACCTTACCCATGCGCGCGCGGTGTATGAGGCTCTTTTCTCAGAGCATGAGGGGATTATTCGCGCCTTATTCACCGACGGTTCGGCAGAACAGCTTCTGCGGCACCTACAAGAGAAGTACTGGACGCCGCTCTGGCAGCGCGTTCAAGCCTTGGCTCACTTATCTGAAGAGGTTAGCACAGCTACGGATGGGATTCTGGTGTATGGCGAACTTATCAGCAGTGAGATTGTGCGAGCCTATTTGGAAATGCAGGGTTTTTCGCTGGCATGGATAGATGCTCGCCGTCTTATTGTGACGGACGGATACCACCCGGAGCCGTCTGTGATTATGAGCGCCAGCCAAGCGAATGTAGATGCCCAACTCAGTCCGCTTTTTCGCCTCTATAAGCTCGTCCTTACTCAGGGATACATCGCCTCTGACCTGCGCCGGCGAAGCATAACCCTGGGGCGGGAAGGCTCTGACTATTCGGCTGCCCTTTTTGCTAATATGCTCAGTGCTCAAGGGATGATAGCATGGAAAGATGTCGGACGGATTTATTCGGCGGATCCCCGCATTTATCCTGATGCTCAGCCTTTGAGCGAACTGAGCTACAGTCAAGCCGCCGAAATGGCCTACTACGGCGCGCAGGTGCTTCATCCGCGTACCCTCCGCCCTCTGCGAGAGAAACGGATTCCCTTGTATGTGCGCCCGTATTTTGAGCCGAGCAGCGAAGGCACTCTCATCGCAGAGAAATGGGTAGAGCCTTTGCCTCCTATCCGCACCCAGCGTAGAGGGCTCACCCTTATAGAAGTGGAAAGCGAAGACTTATCGCCTCTCTCGCTGACAGACCTTCTGCACGACCTTGCCAATGAAGGGATAGAAGCTTACTTCGTGCAAGGGGGGATACGTACCGCTGCTTTTGCTGTAAAGGGTGCTCCTGAAGCTATAGAACGCTGGCGCGCCGCCCTTCCTGAGGGACACACCGCACAGGTGCGCCAGCCTGTTACCCTCCACACTATCCTCTACCCTGATGCTACGCTCTCCCAGCCAAATGGGGAGGCTATCTATTTCCAACGCTTGCCAGATCGCATACACTGGATAGCTTACGAAGGATAAAAGCCCCCTTACAGCATCGGAAAAGGCGGAGTAGTTTGCGCATTCAGTAGAAGTGACGGGGGGAGCATGCCTTTTTGAAGCACCGCAAGCCCACTGCGCCAATACTCCAGTTCAAAGACGGCATGGGCATCCGTAGTGAGTATAATAGATACTCCAAGCTCTGCCGCATGGCGTACCCAACGCCAATCTATCTCCATGCGGTAGGGATTAGCGTTGAACTCTATGGCGATGCGGTTTTGGGCACAAATCTCTAAGATGCGCCTTTCATCTATGGGATAACCGGGTCGGCTGCGCAAGAGTCGCCCTGTCCAGTGCCCCAGTACCCGCACGTAGGGGTTGCTAAGAGCCCGCTCTAAACGCTGCATAGCTTCGGGCTTTGTCATTTGGAGCTTTTCATGCACTGAAGCGACGATGTAGTCTAACTGCCGCCAGACGCCCTCGTCGTAGTCGAGTGTGCCATCAGGCAAAATGTCTGCCTCCACGCCTGCCAGTAGCGTGAAGGTCCCGTCATAGGTTGAGTTGAGCGTCTGTATTTCAGCACGCTGCTGAGCAAGCCTCTCCGGTGATAGACCGCCCGCATATGCAGCGCGCTGGCTATGGTCAGCTATGCCGAGCCACTTCCAGCCGAGGGCGCGAGCGGCTTCTGCCATGGCTTGTAAAGTGTCCGCTCCGTCCGAATAAGTCGTATGAACATGAACGCTCCCTTGGATATGTCCTTCTGTGAGAGGCGCTGGGAGTTGTCCCCTTTCAGCTACCTCTACAATATCCTCCCAGTCGCGCCAAGCGGGGAGAATATAGGGGAGCTTTGCGAGTTGGAAAGCCGCTTCCTCTGTAAAGACTTCTACTTTTTGCGGCAAGCGGGTGCGGATCGTTTCCCAAAAAGCCGCCGGTCCTGTAAGTCTTATGAGTTCTATGCCCCACTGCGCCTTTTCCACCAAATGCAAGAAGACAGGGAGATGAGGGTGGCGAAGGCGCTTGCCTTCCATGGGCTGCCATCCGAGCGCCTGGGCTTTGTTGGCATGCTCATTGAGTAGTACGCCTTCCACTGTCTCTACAAGGGGTAGGGCGCGACGAGCCTCTCCGACGAGTTCGGGAGCGATACCTGCGGCTCGCAGGGGCGCCGTGGCTTCCTCCCATAAGCGCAGAGCTTCTACATACAATAGCAAATGGCGCTGGGCGCGGTAGACAGCTATACCTTCTCGCACCCGCTCAATCAGTGCTGGCGTCCAACCTTTGCGCCCCTGGAGTTTGCCGCGCAGGATCGCCTGCTCCAGTGCATCTACTGAGACGATATTTAGCTCACGCCAAAGCTCTTGGACGCGCTTGGGACCGAGGCCGGGCAAACGCCGCAGTTCTACCACGCTATCGGGTATCTGTTGTTTCAGTTCTTCTAAAAGGGGGACAGTGCCTGTTTCATACAAGGTGCGGGCGGTGGTGCGTAGTCCTTCGCCGATGCCAGTCTGTCCGCGCAGGGCTAAATCCAACGCTTCTGTTGACTGCCACGCTGCGGGGGGCAGCGTAGCCAAAACCTCCCATAGACGCTGGTAGGCTTTCACCCGAAAAGGTTGTGCATCTGTAAGCTCTAACCGCTGTATGAGGGCTTCCAGCGCAGCCAGTACTTCGGTTTTTCCCATAGCTTTCCGCAAAGTACGACACCGCGCCGCTCATGAAACTTTCGTCTCGCGATTTTGCCTTAATATTGCCACGATGCAAGCCCATGCCCTTGCCTCAGAAGAGACGGGATTTTCTCTGGAGCTACCGGAAACTGTTCGTCAGGTGCAGGAGATTGCGCGGCGATTTGCGCAGGAGCGCGTGGCGCCCTTAGTGCGCGAACTGGACGAGACTCAACGCTTACCGATTGAGCTCTTACGAGAAGCAGGCTCACTGGGGCTGATGGGTATATTCATACCCCAAGACTATGGAGGGGCAGGCTTGGGCTATTACGAATATGTGGCAGCCCTGATGGAGTTAGGCGCTGTGGATGGGGCGTTTGGACTGTCGGTAGCCGCCCATAACTCCCTCTGTACGGGGCATATTTATTATCATGGCAGCGAGGAACAAAAACGAAAGTACCTTCCTAAGCTTGCTTCGGGGGAGTGGCTTGGTGCGTGGGCACTGACTGAGCCCAATACGGGCTCTGACGCCTCTAATATGGATACTGTGGCGGTGCGTGAGGGGGACGGCTGGCGCATCAACGGGCAAAAAAACTTCATCACTCATGGCATCTCCGCTGATGTGTATGTGGTGATTGCCCGTACAGGAGAGCGCCGAACCTCAAGAAATGCTACCGCTTTCATCATAGAGAAAGGTACGCCGGGCCTTATCCCTGGCAAAAAAGAAGACAAGCTCGGTATGCGTGCCAGTGAAACTGCATGGATTGCTCTTGAGAATGTATGGGTACCTGATAGCCAGCGTATTGGCGAAGTCGGCACAGGCTTCCATCAAGCGATGCAGGTGCTGGACGGGGGACGCATATCCATTGCGGCGCTCTCGCTGGGCATAGCTAAGGGGGCTTATCAGGCTGCCTTGGCGTACGCACAGCAGCGCCGCCAGTTTGATAAGCCACTCATAGAGCATCAAATGATCGCCTTCAAACTCGCCGACATGGCGATGGAGCTCGCCGCCGCCGAACTCCTCACCTATCAAGCCGCCTATCTCAAAAATACAGGCCAAGCTGTAACGCGCTACTCCTCCATGGCAAAGTATTACGCCAGTGAGGTCGGTGTCAAAATATGCAACGAAGCCCTTCAGATTTTCGGAGGTTACGGCTATGTGAAAGACTATCCCGTAGAGAAATACTACCGTGACATCAAACTCTGCACTATTGGCGAGGGGACATCGGAGATTCAGCTTTTGGTCATAGCCCGAGACATTCTCAAAGAAGCAGGGCTGAGTTGAGGATGTCCTACTGGCTCATCAAATCAGAGCCCGAAGAGTACAGTTATCAAGACCTTGTACGAGACGGACGCGCTGTATGGGATGGCGTCCGCAATCCCCAAGCACAAAAGTACCTTCGTGCGATGAAGGTGGGGGATTTAGCTCTGTACTACCACACAGGCAAGGAAAAAGCGGTGGTTGGCATCGCTCGCATCATTAGAGAAGCATTTCCAGATCCGACGAACTCAGACTACCTGGCAGTGGAAGTAGTGCCTGTACAAGCACTGCTGCGCCCCGTTCCTTTGGCTGCTTATAAGGCGGAAGCTGCTTTTGCGGAGTTTGCTTTGGTGCGACAGGGACGGCTATCTGTGATGCCTGTACCGGAGAATATCTGGACTTGGACACTGCGACAGGGGGGACTGTCGGAGGGATCAGAAAGCGTGCGTTGAGGCTTGATTATACCAAGGTACCCTGTTGGCTTTTCCCTTGAGCAGCCCTGTGGAAAAGAATAAATATTGGCAGAGAACGGACTACATGAGGCGGCGGCGTCCCCCTCAAAACTCAAATAAGCACACCCTTTCAGGGTAAAAAGGGCGGCAGCGGCAATGTCTCACACAGGAGGGATGAGGGTGGCTTCAAATACCCAACTCAGTGTTTGGATGTAGTTGAGGCTTTCGGGGCGGGGAGGCTCGTCCAGTTCATAGACTTGGAGGGCGAGGTCGTCTTTGGCACGGCGGCTCACCGTCAGCGTAGCGATATTCACGCTGTCGTAAGCAAGGATAGCAGTGATGAAAGAGACGGCACCCCGCACATCTCGCGCCCGGATAACCAATGTCGGTAGTTGCCCCGTGAAGTTTGTGTGGAGTTCGTCTATGGCTGTGATGAGGATAAGCCCGCCTCCCCGTGAGATGCCTTCTATGGAGATTTGTCGCTTGTCTCGCCGTGCATGGATATAGAGCGTATTGGGGTGATTTTTAGCCGAACTAATGACTGGGTCAAAAGCATATCGTATGCCCTGCGCTTCGGCGATGGCTAAGGCGTCTCGGATGCGTTCATCATCCACTGCAAAGCCCATAAGCCCTGCCAAGACGGCTTTATCGCTGCCATGACCTTTGTAGGTCATGGCGAAGGAGTTATAAAAAGAGACTTTGACTTCATCAGGGGGACCTCCCAGTAGAAAGTGCGCTACGCGGGCGATCCGTACCACACCTGCGGTATGAGAGCTGCTGGGACCGATCATAATAGGTCCCAGCATATCAAATATGCCACTGGGCTCTTGGCTCATCAGAAGCGAGAACGGTTTGAGGGGGGAGGGAGGAGAGAGAGGGCGAGTTGTCCCATTAGCCCTTCTATGCGGTCGCGAGCGGGGCCTGCGAAGCCGTCCATAAGCTGCGTCTGTGGGCGCCGGCGCAAATACACAAGAGCGACTTCGCCGTAGGGGCTCAGGCGCCAGGATAAGCCTGCGCTCCAGCCGATGCCGTTGGCGGAGATAGAAGCAGGGATGCCAGGGATGGGGCGTTCATCTGCGGACCGGGGCGCCGCCGTGAGCCGAAACGCGCATACTTCTCCTACGGGTGAAAGGGCAAATCTGAATGGACGATAACGCAGAAGCACGCCCACCGTCGCCCACCTGGTCTGAGCGAAGCGGCTTTGTTGCCGATCCTGACTGATGAAGCGCCCTGTTTCTATCATCAGTCCGGGTTGGAGGCGCTTCTCTACGAGGAAGCGAATCCCCCCGCCCCCCATGCTGTAGAAGCGATGCCACTTTTCCTCAGGGGCAACGAGGTCATTTTGGCTGGTGTGGGCGCCCCAGCCGCCGAAAAGCACGACCTGTAGCCATACGAGGCTCACCCCCCTAAGGTAAGAGTTTCTCTGCACGACGCAGTACACTGCGCAGTTGATTCAGGCGCTTTTGGGCTTGGCGCAGTTCTAATAAGGCGTCCATCCTCCGTTCGTGTAAGGCTTCTTGTATCTCGGCTTGTAAGGTCTCCTCGTAGGCTTGGAGGGCGTCTTGCAGGTGCTGCCAAGCTTCCCACACTTTTTCGGTCTCCATGCTGGGAAGGTAGGACGTAGTGGGGAAAAGTGGGACGAAGTGCAGTATAGTGTACCTTTGTGCGAAGTGTTTCTCTTCGGGGAATATAGGGCGCGTCTGGACAGCAAGCGGCGCTTTGCGGTGCCGAGCGTGCTCCTGGCGCTTCTTCCGGAGGGGGCGCGCACGGACTTTGTGCTGCAGCGTGCCCCTGACCCTTGCTTGTGGCTTTATCCACTTTCTGTCTGGCGCAGAGAGCTGGAGAGCCTGTACCAGCGCGTCAATCTCTTTACTCCCGAAGGGCGAAACTTCCTACGCCTGTACCAAGCCGGTGCCCAGCCTGCTGCGTTGGATAGCGATGCTCGTCTGCTTCTGCCGAAGCCCTTTTGCGACTATGCAGGCATTCAATCGGAGATAGTGCTCTTGGGGATGAAAGACCGGATTGAGATCTGGGCAGAGGATCGGTATGTCGACTGGAAGTCTCAAAATGAATCCCATCTTTCCGAATGGACGCAAAAGTTTTTAGGGCAGGGGTTGTGACGGCGCTTTATCATCAGCCGGTGCTGCTTCAGCCAGCGGTGGAAGGGCTGGTATGGCACCCGTCAGGGGTATATGTGGATGCTACCTTTGGTGGGGGGGGGCATAGCCGAGCGATTTTGAGTCGGCTCGCTTCGAATGGGCGCTTGATTGGAATAGACAAAGACCCCGATGCCCCCCTGCATGCCCTTGCCGATGAGCGGTTCGTAGGCGTGCGGGGAGATTTTCGGGATATAGAGACGCTGCTGTCTGAACGGAGCATTCATCGGGTAGCGGGCATCCTTGCAGACTTGGGGATCTCGTCGCACCAAATAGATGAGCCGAGTCGGGGCTTTAGCTATCGGTGGGATGTGCCGTTGGACTTGCGTATGGATCCGACGGTGGGGCTTCCTGCGTGGGCGTGGTTGAAATATCAGCATCCTGAGGGTTTGGCGCGCCTCTTGCGCATGTATGGAGATTTGCCTCGCAGTCGGCGCCTTGCAGATGTGATACTGGAAAACTGGCAACCACATTTTACGACGGGGCAGCTTGTGGCTTGCGCTCAAAAGGTCTATGGTAAGCAAGCATCGGAGCGCCTTGCACCGCTTTTCCAAGCGATCCGTATCGCCATCAACGGTGAGTATGAAGCCCTTCGTGCCCTTCTGGAGGCAGCCACGCGTTTAGTGGAAAGGGGCGGGCGGTTAGTTATTTTGACCTACCACAGCGGGGAAGTGCGTCTCGTCAAAGCCCATTTGCATCGTCCCGCTTACGAGGATCCCGTCACTGGACAGAAGCAGATGGCATGGCGCCTCTTAGGTAAGGTCTTTCCCTCGCCAGCCGAAGTGCAGGACAACCCTCGTAGCCGTTCAGCCATCCTCTGGATAGCCGAGAAACTATGAGCAGCCGTTTGCGCTTTCTCAATCCCTTCTACTGGCTTCCGAAGCAAGTCGGACTGTGGCTGTATATCGCTTTTTGGCTGATGGTATATGTGGCTACACAATACCGGGCGGAAATAAAAGTTCGGCAACTTCATCAACTGCGTCGGGCGCTTGCGGAGAAACGCGCCGAATACCTCCAGCTCAACGCCAGCGTCAGCCAGAAGCGAAGCTATTCCGCCCTGAAGCCCGTTCTGGATAGCTTAGGCTTAGAACTCCCCAAGGAAGCCCCCACACTTGTCCCTGTGTATGAGTAAGGTTCTCAAGCGCTTTTATGTGATTTTGGTTGGGGCGATAGGGCTATGGATAGGGTTTTTGGTGCGGCTGGGCTATCTCCAGTGGAAGTATCGGGATGCCTCGCCGTATGACCCTTATGCGAATCGCCCTTATTTACGGCGAGTGGTGGGGGAGCGGGGAAGCATTTTTGCTCGGGATGGCACGGTGCTGGCGACCAGCATGCCATTTTTCCGGATAGCGGTAGATCCTGCGGCTTGGAGCGAAAGCGAAGTCAAAGATTCCCTGCACTTATTAGCAGAAGGACTGGCGAGGCTCTTTCCGGATATTTATCCCCAGCCGCAGCGAGCATACACCTATCTGTATGAGCGGTGGAAAGCAGGAGATAGACATGTATATCTTTTGCCATACAAGGTGCTTTTGACCTATGCCCAATACCGAGCAGTGACAGAACTTCCTTTGCTGCGGCACAAGCCAGGGCGGCGCGTCCTTATTGTAGAAAAAATCACCCATAAGCGCTCTTATCCGTATGGGAAGCTTGCCCGGGCGACTTTGGGCTACTTGGTAAATGACTCCGTGGCATGGCGGGGACTGGAGAGTGCTTTTCACGAAGAGCTACGGGGAGAAGAGCGGTGGGTACTGGTTCGTCGTCTGCCCAACGGCATAGAGATTCCCCTTGAAGACCTCACCGAACTGGAGCCGCTGCCTGGGGCGGATCTTTTCACGACGATAGACCCACACTTGCAGGATATAGTTAGTAATGCGCTGGAAAAAGCCCTCATGCGCCACAAAGCCAAAGGCGGCGTCGCTATCCTCATGGAGGTAGAATCGGGGGATATTTTGGCGATAGCGAATGGTGGGGAGACTTTCAATCATGCGGTCAGTACCCTTTGGGAACCTGGGTCTACTTTCAAAGTGGCTACGGCGGCTGCCCTACTGGAGGAAGGGGTTATTCAGCCTCAGCAGCGCTTTCTCGTGCCGGCGAGTCTCTCTGTGGTTGACCGCACTTTGAGTGATGGGCATCCGGGCGGCATGATGACTTTGGCTGAAGCCCTTAGCCGATCCAGCAATGTCGCCTTTGCCAGTCTGTGCCATAAAACCTTCGGACAGCGCCCTGCACGGTTTTATCAATACCTTCAACGGTTTCACCTTTTGGACAAATCAGGCATCTCTCTTTATTCTGAACCGCGTCCGACATACATTCCGGTACGAAGCCCCCACTTCAACCCGACGACCCTTCCATGGATGGCTATTGGCTATAATATCCAACTCACGCCTCTGCAGCTTTTGACTTTCTACAACGCAATTGCCAATAATGGACGATGGATACCCCCGCGCCTGGTGAGAGAGATTCGTTATCCGGATGGCGAGGTGCGCATTCCTTCCTTGCCTGAGCCAGAGCAGATTATGAGTGCGCGTACAGCACAGACGCTGAGGCTTCTCTTACGAGAGGTAGTGGAAAAAGGTACGGCTCGCAATATCGCCACGCCGCTTTACAGTATTGCAGGCAAAACTGGTACAGCGAAAAAAGTAGAGCGTCGCACCTATGTGAATCGGTACCGGGCGTCTTTTGTGGGCTTTTTCCCAGCGGAGAAGCCCCGTTATTCCTGCATCGTCGTGATTGATGACCCGCAAGAAGGCGGCATCTACGGTGGAGAGGTGGCGGCACCTGTTTTTCGGGAAATAGCGGATGCGGTGGTGTTTCGGGATGTGCAGGTCGCGCCGCAGCCCTTGATGGCCTTGCCGGATAGGCGGCAGCCTGCTTTGCCCGTGATGGTGCAGAAGCGCGTTATTTCCTTATACAACGCCTTCAATATCTCCACGCCGGAGCGCCCTAAGACCCCTGTTGTTATTGGACGCCCTACTGCGCACTATGTGGAGTTTGTGCCCCATAAAGCCCCCTTGCCAGAGCGTGTGATAGGGATGAGCCTGCGCAGCGCCCTCTCTGAACTGGAACAAGCCGGATATACGGTCTATTGGCGCGGCGCAGGACCCTTCGTCTCCCGGATAGAGCGTCGTGCAGGAAAAGAAGTTCTCTTAGAGCTTGGGTATGAAGCGCCTCTGTGATTTGGTTGCACAAGTGCCGGGGATAGAGGTTAGGCAGGGACACTTAGACCTGCCGGTAGCAGGGATTACGGCGGATAGTCGGCAGGTAGAGGCGGGCTACCTTTTCGTTGCGTGGAAAGGACATCAAAAAGACGGGCATGACTACATTCCCCAAGCGATAGAACGCGGTGCTGTGGCGCTCCTTACTGAAATCCCCGTAGAAGTGCCCGCTCATATTACCCTTTTACAGGCGCAGCGCGGGCGAGAAGCCTATGCGCATCTATCGGCAGCGTGGTTTGAGCATCCGGCGCGCCACTTGCGCATCGTAGGCGTGACTGGCACCAACGGCAAAAGTTCTACCGCTTACTACCTCTATCAACTCTTGCGTGGGCTGGGGTATCGCACGGGGTTGATAGGCACGGTCTTTTGCCTCGCAGATGAAGAGAAGCTTCCAGCGACGCTCACGACTCCTGATAGCTACGAACTGCATCGACTCTTTCGGCACTTTGTGGAGAAAGGCATCACCCACGTGGCTATGGAGGTCAGTTCTATCGCGCTGGATCAGCATCGCACGGCGGGGATAGACTTTGCGGGGGCGATTTTCACCAATCTCAGCCATGACCACTTGGACTATCACGGGACTTTTATAGCGTATCGGGATGCCAAAAAGCGCCTCTTTGATGGGCTGTCCCGAGAGGCTTTTGCGCTCACAAACGTTGATGATCGCCACGGGCTTTTCATGCTACAAAATACCGCTGCGCACCGCTACGGCTATACGGTAGAGAGTAAGGGGGACTTTGAACTGCGCCTGCGCGAAGCAACCCTCTGGGGAATAGAATATAGCCTTGGGGTGCGCTACGGCGAAATCCAACGTAAGGGCGCAAATATGCCCATGCTAATAGAAGAGACGGGACCTTTGACGGCGCCGTTGCTGGGACGCTTTCAAGCTTATAACCTCCTCGCTGCGGTAGGCGCGGCGTTTTTGCTGGAAGCTTCAAGAAAAAGCTCGCAGGGAGAGCTGCACACCCTGTGGGCGGAGTTAGCACGGCTTTCTACGCTGCTGCAGACCCTACCGGGGCGCTTAGAACCCATTCCGTTAGGGGAAGGGCGTGTGGGGCTGGTGGATTATGCCCATACGCCTGATGCGGTGGAAAAGGTATTAGAGGCTTTGCGTCCGCTCGTGCCTAATGGTGGGAAGCTTATTACGGTGTTGGGCGCAGGGGGAGACAGGGACCGTTCCAAGCGCGGTCCTATGGCTGCCGCTGCCGCTCGCCTTTCTGATGCCGTTATCCTCACCAGCGACAATCCTCGTTCGGAAGACCCTCTTCTTATC
>CAZZMF010000001.1:0-26869 GCA_964655255.1 uncultured Sphingobacteriaceae bacterium | reverse complement strand
GTGCTTGCTTGAGGGTATCAGGTGGTATAAGACCATTTGCATCCACAGGCAGCAGTTCTACTTCCCAGCCACGGGCAGCCAGAGCTTTGGCAGGGTCTAAGATTGCTTTATGTTCGGTAGCTGAGACGAGGATATGTCGCTTACCTGTATGCTGATAGGCATAGGCGATACCGAAAAGCGCCAGATTCAAGGCTTCGGTGGCGCCACTGGTGAAGGTGAGTTCTTGCGGGCTCACGCCCAGTCCCTGCGCCAGCGTCTGACGGGCACTTTCTACGGCGTCGTGCGCTTCTTTACCCCAGAGGTGCGGACTGGCAGGATTACCAAAGCGCTCGCTAAAATAGGGACGCATCGCATCTAAAACTTCTGGCAGGACCGGGGTCGTAGCGTTATAATCCAAATACACGCCTTTTGTCATCATCGCGACACCGTACGCGCCAGAAGGGCTTCTACCAGCTCTTCCAAAGGTTTGAATGCCAGCGCTATCAGAGCTTTGAGCCCAAATGAGATGAAGTTTGCCCACTGGCTGGTGGCTTCAGAGGCGGTTTGTTCTATGTAGTACTCAATCAACTCCGTGACCATGAAAATAACGATTGTGCTAATCCCCAGCACGGTAAGGGCTTTACGGCGGCGCTGGCTCTCTTGAAGGGCATCCAGCGTCTGCTGGAGCTCTCTATTTTTCTGCTGGAGCTGAGCGTTGTAGTGAGCGATTTCTTCGTTTTTCTGTGCCAGTTCTTCGTTTGCCATGCGGAGCTTAGCTTGGAGGCGGTCTCCCATCCGTACCAGCAAACGGGCATCCCGCAGCAAGTTTTCATAAGATTTCTGAATCTCCTCCATTTGTGCCCGCTCGGGAGAGCCGGGAGGCAAGGATTCAATAAGTATCTTTATTTTTTCCGCACCAGCCTCCTCCTTTTCAAAGCTAACGCTGACATACGTGGAAGTGTCTCGCCGTTCCTTCATTCATTTATGGGCACAAGCTCAAAGGGCACCTTGACCGCAGCCTGATAGTCAAGCCCTGCGTCTTCCATCTCTGTATCTTCCGCCAGATAAATCCACTGAACCTGTATGGGCTGCCCTTTCTCGTAGAGTATCTCAAAAAGCCTGAAAAGGTCTAAAAGCACCTTTGCCGTGCTGGTATTGAAGTATTCCAAATGCACTTGTACTTGGAGGGTATCCTTCGTAGGCGTATGACGCTCTATCCACGCTTGGACCCACTGGAGGACGGGACCGTAAAACTTGAGAGAGTTTTCAGGGTAGGAGTTGCCGCTGATAATAAACCGATTGGTGGAGGGGTCAAAGTCTATTTTCGGTGTGGTAAGGGTAGCCTCTATGAATAGCTTTTCAGAAGTCGTCAGATCACTCATAGGCTCAAATAGAAAATGTGGCTTTTACGGTGAACCAGCTATATTCGCCTTCGGCGGGCGTGAGCTCGTAGTCAAAGCCATCTGCCTTGAAGAGGACTTGAACCAGCCCGAGCCCTGCTCCACCGTTATCTGAATAGTTGCCTTCTGTGAGCGTGGTGTAATGAAGCTTCTCCAGCTCTTCTCTGGGCATTTGTAAAAGATTTTGGAGATAGGCTTGGAGGAAAAGCTCCTGACTGTAATGGACAAGATTGCGGGCAATCAGTACAAAACCTTGATCGAAACGGCTCAAAGAGATGAAAGGCGGATACTTTTCATCCGAGGCGGCGTAGCGAATGATATTTTGTGCAAGTTCTATGAGAGAAGATACGATGCGCCGACGCAAAGGCGGACGCACGCCTTCTTTGGTAAGCAGTTTGTCCATCGTGTGCACTACAAAGGGGAGAACCTCCATGTCCAGAGGTCCTTCATGCCTAAAAAGAAGGCGATGTTCGGAAGACACGGTCATGCAGAGGGCTCTCAGCAAAGGTACAAAAAATCATGGCGATATAGCTAAACCGTATCCGACCAATGCAAACTCCCTTATGGCTTCTACCTGAAAGGAAGGAATGCGCAGAGCATAGAGTTTAGCTGGGGCGCCCGGCAGCCCCCCCACATAATGATGCGGCGGGTCTGTACCAGCGAGGTTCTCAAAGGAAATCAACAGCCGCCCCCGCACCGGATCCACTCCAATCCCCCTGGGCAGGTGCCCTGTCCCATAAATGTTCGTTATCAAACGCAGCGTCGTGGCATCTATGACAGAAATAGCCCCCATTTTATCCCCTTGCAAGGCAGGGGCTTTTGCCTTTAGGCAGGCTACATAAACTAATCCATCGTGATAAGCCATTAGCTTGGGTGCTGCGGGGGTTGGTATAACCGCCACAAGGCTATCATCCGACTGCCGAAACACCCGAACTTCATTGGAAGCATCGCAGCTTACGAAGTAATACTGCCCCGTAGGTTCGGCGAGGATTTGGTAAGGTCCCCACCGCGTATCGGGCTGAGGCAACATAGACGGCACTAAGGGTATCTGCTCAAAATCCACAAACCGCTGGCGATCAGGGCTGATTTCTACCTTGGTACAGTAGTTGCCTGCATTAGCCGTTACATAGGCATACCGAAAGTCGGGCGTTATCCACAGCCCATGCGGACGCGCGATAATCTGCCCAGTAGGGTCTCGCAGTTCATCTAAGACGACCATGCGCTCAGCATCTATGAGCGTAAGCTTGACAGGCGCCACATCGGTGAAATGCGTGATTACAGCATATTTTCCGTCTGGGCTAAACTCAATATGGGCGGGGTTAGATCCTACTTCTACTCGCCCTACTTTTTCGTAGTTGTCGGTGCGGTACTTCTCCACAGCGGCACCAGCGATGAGCGTGACATAGAAGTACCGCTTATCCGGCGAAATCTGAATATAATGCGGACTTTCCACTTGTCCTGGGCGGATGCCTACGGGGATTTGGCGCAAAAGGCGATAAGTGTCCAAATCAAAAACCGCTACAACATCACTACCGGAAGCACAGACAAAGGCTTTTCTATTGCATGAACTCATGCGTTCTGCCCAGGGTAGGCGTCCGTCGGCATTAGGTGCGCCTTGGGCGATCCATGCCCGCAAGACCTCTAACTCCTCTTTCGTAAGCAGATTAGAACTATCTGGCACTGGCGGTGGGCAAAGCGGCGCACTCGTCGGACCCCATTCTGGATAACGATTGACTTTCCACAAAATGTGGGACCACTCTGCATCAAATGGAATGACAAGAGGCACCTCGTGGGCAGGTCCATAAAAGAGACTATCCCATGAACTGAGGTTGAGATTGATAGGAGGTGGGGCGTTAGGTGCGGTGGAGTGCCCGTGGCCAGGCGTCGTCGGAGCCTGCTGCATAGCACCGTGACAGCCTGCGCAGCGCCGCACAAGAATGCGCGCTACCGGCTCAGGATACTGGCTCTGCTGTTGGAGGACAGGTCCCTCGGCGCGCCGACACCCCATCCAAACGGCAAGCCCCAGAAGGATGCGCCGCATGTGATAAAAATAACCGTTTTCCTGCGAGTGTGCGATTCAAACTTTACGCTCAGTGGTCGGAGATGAGCGCCGCCGTCGCCTGTATCGCAGCAAGAAAATCAGCCCAGCAATCAATATCCATAGCCACCATAGATACGCCATGACGAAAGTGAAATACACAAGGCCCTCCCATCCTGCTTCTACACTGCGCCAGAGCTGTAGCCAGTAGGAGCCGCCCTGACTATATTCCACATATCGGCGATTACGCAGTGTGAGTTCTACCCGCACATACTCGGCGAGAAGCCGCTGGTTTTCGTACTGCGAACGGAGATCATCTCGCTCAGTGAGCGCCTTTTGTAGCGCTTTTTCCGTCTCCAGAATCTCCGAAGGTGTGCGGGCTTGACGCATGAGCGCATGCAAGCGTTCTACGGCTTCTTCCTTCATACGGAGGCGAGCTTTTATGTCCATCTTGGCTTGCGTGATGTCTTCCAAGCTGGTGTGCTCGCTCAGCAGCGTGCCCATTCCCTGTACCTTGGAGAAGAATACTTCTACCTTGGGGGTCGGCACCCGGTTTATATCGGCTCAGAAGCCGCCCCCCTACTACAGTAAGCCAAGCTTCTACGGAGTCGGGGGCGCTTTGCCATCGGTAGGGAGCGACCTCCATGCGCATTGACAGGGGCTGGGTGGCTTTCGAAGGGGAAGCATAAGAGCCGCTACTGCCGCCTCCACCACAGCCTGGGGAGATATTTACGATGGGTTTAGACCCAGTTCATATTCACTTTTTTCCGTAGGTGCTGATTTGCGGGCGATATGAGAACCGCATGGTTTCGTATGGTAGTCGTAGCGCTCATGGTCAGCGCTGCCTTCATCGCATGCCAGAAAAAAGACGACAAACAGGCTCCGCAGCCCCAGCAGCCGATCGGCGAGCGTCTGGACACCCTCCGGGGCGAACTCACCACCGAGCTTACGCTGGATGCCAGTAAGAAGTACCTCCTCGTGGGGAACTTCATCGTTCGGTCCGGGGGTGTGCTGCGCATTCCAGCGGGGACGGTCATCTTTGGCGATCGGCGCACAAAGGGTACCCTTATCGTGGATCGCGGGGGTAAAATCTTCGCTGAGGGCACAGCAGAAAAACCGATTATCTTCACCTCTCGCTTCGGACCGGGCGAAAGAGACCGCGGCGACTGGGGCGGCGTGATCATCTTAGGCAACGCTCGCGTCAATCAAAGCAACGTCTCCGTAGAAGGTATAACGCCTCCCATTCTATACGGCGGTACAAATGATGATGATGACTCTGGCGTCTTTCGCTATGTGCGGATTGAGTATGCAGGCGTCGCCCTCACCCCCAATAATGAAGTCAATAGCCTCACCCTGGGCGGCGTCGGACGAGGCACGCAAATAGATCATGTGCAGGTCTCCTATGGCGGAGATGATGGCTTTGAGTGGTTCGGCGGGACGGTAGACGCTAAGTACCTCGTCTCGTATGCCACATGGGATGATGACTTTGATGCGGACTTTGGATGGTCGGGGCGCGTGCAGTTTGCGCTGGCTATACGGGATCCCTTCGGTGCTGACCAGTCCGGCTCCAACGGGTTTGAATGCGACAATGACGCCGCCGGTTCCTCTCAGACTCCTATTACCTCCCCGGTATTCTCTAATGTGACTATCTTGGGTCCTATTCATCGCCGTGGCGCCTCCCGTAGCGCTAACTACCAGAATGCCATGCACCTGCGCCGGAATGCCGCCGTCTCCATCTTCAACTCTGTCATCGGCGGCTTCCCAACAGGACTACGCATAGATGGCGGAGCCGGTAGCACAGCAGAACATTATCAGCAGGCCCGCGCTTTCCTGCAACACAACATTCTGTTCATAGATTCTGCTAATGTCGGTAGTCGCTTCCGAGGAGGTCAGGGCGCCGCAGACACCACAGCACAGGACATCTGGACTGCCGGGACTAATAACAATCAGACAGTGGTGGATACTAACCTCGCGATTCTTTTCGGATACTCATCAGCTAATCCGATGCCTTTCTTCGTGTTTATAGAAGGGCAAGCCAATCCCAATCTCCGTCTCCCAGCGGGGTCTCCGCTCGCTACGGGCGCTAACTTTGACAATCCCAAACTGGATAACTTCTTCCTGCGGGTGAGCTTCAGGGGTGCGCTCTCACCTGAGTCTGACTGGACAGATGGCTGGTGCAACTTTGACCCGCATAATGCTCAGTACTGAGGGGTTCTTCACACCACAGGGGGGCAGGACTTGGAGCCTGCCCCTGCTTTTTTTGCTTGCGGCTTGTAGCTCTGATCCCAGAAGCGTATCCATGCTGCCGCCGCCTGAACGCATATCGCAGAATGTGCGCGACTCCATGCGCCGGCGCCTATACCCTGTGGTAGCCGGCGCTCATACGCCGAAAGATTCCATTTCATCCTATCAGTGGGAGTTGTGGATAGACGCTGGGGAGACGCTGTACTTCGGACTGAGCCGCCCTACTCGTAGTCTCTATCCTGACCGCCGAGAAGCCGTCGTAGGACGCTGCATTCCCACGGATACAGGCTTTCGATATTATGAGGAGCTTTTCTGGACTTATCGTTTCCCCAAAGACACGCTGCGAGCGGTGGTAGAAGGGGTCTTCTCAAAGTGGCGCCAAGGTACCCCGTTGGATAGCTTGCAAGCGGACTTCATAGCCTTCCCAGACCCCTATACCTTCTATGATGTCAAACATAGATGCTGGAAGCGCGTAGTTGGGCAGGACACTGTGAGTAGCCTAAGGGAACTGCTACAGCGCTGATGCGGCGTATGGTTTGACGATGCGGGTAATACCGAAGCCCTGCATTTGCTTCCCTTCTAAGCCCCACAGGCTCTGGGTTTAAGGTACTGGCGCGCATGGATTTATCCGGGGCGGCGGCGCCGAAGGCGCCGCCGCCCACCCCAAAAAGCAAAATAACGCGCCCTCTCAGTTCAGCAACCAATCAGCATGTATTACGCTTCTCTACAAAGGCTCATATTCTATCTTGACATTGCCTTTACGCCCCTGCCCATCATAAAAGTCTATAAAGCGCAGCTTGTAGTAGGTCATCGGACCTGTGCGAATCACAAAGTACCGCGATAAATCCACAGTATAAGTACCCGTATTGAAGTCGTATCGCTTCCAGTCGTACCCTATCAGGTCGCGACGAGAAGAGTACGATAACTGCTGTGCCTTAGCAAAGTCCATGTCCTGATAGGGAGTCTCAGCCGTTCTAACCGCAGCGGCTTCTACCCCGTCTCCGAGCAGAGCACCAAGCACTGGATACCAGCGAAACTCTTCTGGCTGGTCGTAGAAAGGATGGATATACCGAGTCAGCACTAACTCTGAGCGCCATACAGGGGCAATTTCTACCGGAGTGCCCGGCCTATCCAGACTGAGATAAATGGGCGTCGCAGCCACTGGCAGGCGCCATAGAGCCGTATCTCGTCCATCCATAGAAAGCGCGAGCACCTCCACCTCTCGTCCTTGCCAGCTCAGGCGAACCTTCCGATAGCGCTGCCGCAGCTGCCGATAAAATGCCTCTCCCCTATCCCGATCCAATATAAAGTACAGGAGATCCCCCTCTTGCAGGGACGGCAACGCCGCTGTATCCGCTAAGTCGCACTTCCACGGCAGAGAAGGGGAAGGTTGGGTTATTTGCTGCCATTCCGCTTCGGAGACCTGTGCAGCGAAGGCATACATAGCGGCATTCAGCCAGACTTGATAGGTAGAGCCGCGGGGATACAGTAAAAGATCCCACTCCCTACGCAGCTTTGAATGTGTAGTCCCAAGCTCCATGCTCACGAACACGACCGTATCGTACTCCGTGCCCGTATTCGCTTCTATGACTCGTCCTCCTGTTCCTTCGGGGAGTTTCCAAGGCTTCTCAGGTTTGCGGCAAGCGGAGAATAGCCCCACTGCAAGTACAAGAATCCGATAAGCCATTCTCTTCATAGCTGACCGCGCTGGATATGATATTCTATGCGTACGAAGGGATAGCGTCCCATACCCACAGGAGAACTAAATCCACTGCCTGTATGCACACCGCCAGCGAGATTAGCTTGGACGCTCGTGATACCAAAGGCGTTTCGGATCCCCACCGTAGCTCGAAGCTGCTCCCGCCAGATGGTACGATGGACAGACACATCCATCCAAGGAAAGCCGCCAATCCACCGCCAAGTGATACTCCCATCTTCGCCCAATAGGAAGATGGGCGTTTGGCTTTGGTATTTGAAGAAAATGCTAAAAGTCGTGCGCTTCCATGTGTAGGCAGTCTGCAGCATAGCTTCCCAGCCCCAACGCTCCCCACGATACTGCGTAAAAGTCGCCCCTGTACTGAATGAAACCTTAGCTGCGCGCCATTCTACCCGAGGTTGTAACCCCAGCGTTTGGAAGCGCTGCATATTCATATAGGTCGTGAAAAGGGTCATAGGGTCTATGATGACGAGCTGAATAATATCCCGCACGTCGTTATAGAAAGCTGAGAAACGGAAGCGCCAGAGCTGATCAGTTTTGATGTAGCTCCAGGTGAGGTTGGTGTGGAAGTGGTGGCTATTTTCGGCACGAAGGTCTGGGTTGCCTTGGATATTGTGGTTCGTGAAAACGAGATACAGAAACTGCTCCCGCAAAGACGGTGCTCGGAAGCCGCGACTATACCCGAGTCGCCAAGTGAGCGACGGGGTGAGGGTCCAGCGCAGATGCATCGCCGGGAGAAAAGGCGCCCGAAACTGCGTATTGTATGCCCAGCGAAAGCCGGGACGCAGGGAGACGGTAGGGGATAGTTGCCATTCTGCGGTGCCCCACAGCGCATAATCGCCCATCTCGGCGCGCCCTGACCGAATACGCCCACCTGTGATGATAGTATGCTGAAGCTCGTGTCCGATTTGAATGTTCCAGTGCCCCTCCGTATAAGTGACCCCGCCGCGCGCCCACACTTGATACTCCTGCGTGCTGTCCTGCTGCCCCTCCATGGGCACAAGGGTCTCCTGCAGGGTCACCAGGTCCTTATAGACGACATTTCGGATGCGGCGATAATACAGAAAGGCTCCTTGCTGATCATACCGCAGCTTCGGTGAGAACTGATAGCTCAAATCTACAGCAGGTAGTATGCGCCGCGTGTAGTAGTATTCGTCTATGGCATAGATGCGTCGGGGAGTGATGGTAGGCTCTTTGAGGTTGAAGAAAGTCTCATCACTGGCAGGAAGCTGAAGACGCAAGTGCAGCCGTTCAGATGGACGAAACTGATAGGAAGCCAGTAGGTTATACTGCTCGCGGGGGCGCCAGAGCTGAGCTCGCAGCCTATTCGGGTCGGGGTCCCACCCGTCAAAGTAATATCGCCCCCCAGCGATAGATACCCGATGCTTCGCCGGTCCACCCGCAAGTGAGAAACCTGCATCATATACCCCTACCCCTTCATACTGGAAGCGTGCGCGCCCTTCCCACTGACAGCGGCTCTTACGCGTGATGAGATTGATCACCCCGCCCATCGCATCAGTCCCGTACAATACACTCATCGGACCCTCTACGATCTCTACTCGCTCTACTTCTGAGAGAGGCAGTTGAGATAAATCCACGCTGCCATTCACGCGCCCTATCACTGGCACACCGTCTATGAGTACTTTGACATGCTCGCCCCCCAGCCCTTGAAGCGTTGCGAACATACCCAAGTTAGGGTCCATGGCGATGCGCGTATTGAGTTCGGTCATGAGCGCTTGGGGCAGGTATAAAGCGCCTTGAGCTTCCAGCCTCTCCGCCGTCAAAATACGCACGGGATAGAGACTGCGTAGCTCCTGAACCGGGGCATAGCTCCCCGTAATCACATTTTCGCTGAGCTGGTAGGAGGGACGAACCATCCGTAGCGGCACGGCAGCAGGCAGAACAATCTCTCCCCTATAAGAGACGAAGCCATCAGCGAAAACCTCTATTTTGTAGCTTCCGGCGGGGGCGTTGATGCCGCCGAGGCTATCGGTGTGCAGGATAAGCGCTTTTCCCCCTGCCGTGGGCTGCAGGCGTACCTGCGCTTTCCGTAGCGGTTCGCCCTCCTCCCCTACTATCCGGAGTGCCTGTCCCCATAGGAGAGTTAACCCTCCCAGCAGCCAGCCGATTTTTTTCATTTCACTCAAAAATAACTCGCTGTGTCCATATATTAGTTCCCGAGCGGACTTGCAGGACGTAAAGCCCCGTCGGTATGCTCGGACGCGGCAAATACAGGGTTGTTTCGCCATGCGTCGTCGTAGTGAATAGCTTTTGACCAGTGAGCGTATAGAGGGCTACTTCGGCGGTACTATGGACAGGCAGCCCCACATAGATTCCCTCCTGCGCAGGCTGCGGATATACACGAAGCGGTTTAGTTGAGGTGCTCAATAACCCAGCTGCCCCACTGCGAAGGCGTACTTTTTCCACTACACTCACCCCCGTAGCACTCCCTCCAAAGCCAATGAACCTTATGCGCCAGAGATTATCAGCCCGGTCCTGCACAAGGAAGTAGAGCGTATCAGCGAGATACCACTGCATAGTCTGCGTATCAAAGCGCTTCCAATCATCGCCAATCACGGATATGCAGCTATCCAGCGGATAGGCTGAAAGGGTGAGTGTGTCGGGATTCGCTTGGGAGGAGAGCCTTACGCGCGCCGCCCGAACTCCCAGATTCAGCAGGACGCCCGTAAGGTTATAACGCACCGACTGATTAGGACCTGCGGGCAAAAGCTTGCTGTATTGCGTAAAGAGTAAGTCCCAATCCTGCGACGCCGGCTCCAAGTTCAGCACTTCATGGGTGAGGAGATTGAGGTAGACGAAGTTTCTACCAGAAGCGACGGATTTATTGACTGCATAGGTGGTGTCCTGAGAACCGTCCATGTTAGCGACGCGGATGATATAGTCAGCCCCTCGCAGCTCCCGGATCCAGAGCTTTTTGAAGGTATTGCCGACTTGCACAATAAATAGAGAGTCACCGCGGGTGATGTGGTCGTTTAGGTTATACACGCCCCATCCCACATCAAATGGATTTGAACTGGCTGTGACGTTGAAGGCGCCGACGCTCCACTGACACAGGTCATCATAGAGTGGATGTACAGTGTCTGCGAGGGAAAATTGCCCCCAGCCTGAAGTATCGCGAGTCGTTTTATACACAGTCACGCCACAGGGGTGATTGGCTCGGATGGCAGCGCCCCGAATAGGCACCTCAAAAGCCAAGTGCCAACCGCACCGCAGCGCCGTAGCCTGATGACCATCGCTAAGCCGATAATAGACTTGGTACCGATACCCTGCCTCCATGACGACGGTATCCGTATCTCTACGCAAGGTCTGAGCATTTGCCCAGGCAAGCACTCCCGCAAGGAAGGCTAATGTGATGCTGATGAGGTCTTGCATGGGCACAAAGGTAAATATTTTGTCTGGAATAAATCCAAATAAGCCCAAGGGGGCTTTTCAGCGTGCTTTCGGGCGGAAGCGTTCCTTTCACCTGAAGAGGCTGACCCCGCCTTTTCAGCGTACCTTCGGGGTATGCAGTGGCAGATTTTCGTAGCAGGCCTTGTGGGAGCGGGCGGACTGGTAGGCGCCACCCTATATGCCCATGTCCAACCCATACCTGCTCTGGAGCAAGCAGCTTATATTGCTCTTTTCCATGCACCCGTGCTGCTTTGGCTCAGTCGGGAAAGACAGAGCTTGCTCAAAACCCTGCTCTCTGTGGGCTTCATCCTGGGCGTGAGCCTTTTTACAGGAAGTATATATCTGCGCTATCTGGTGGGCGTGGAACGAGCCACGATAGTAGCGCCAACAGGCGGCACGCTATTGATTGTGTCCTGGCTGGGCATCAGTGGGTTAGCGCTACGCTCCCGATAAAGCTCCCTGACCGTCAGCGGCAAAATCTCGCGTATTTTCGCCATGCAGCCGATACCATGAGTGCACCCATGGATGCCCGCCAGAGCAGAAGGTTTTTCAGTTCATGCCCGCCTCTGTGGGGTGTAGGGCTTCTCTGGATGATCGGAATCGGGCTATACGCACAGCCGCCATCGCCGCTACCAGAAGTATATAACGCCTTGAATCGCGGCTTGACGGTTAATGCCCAGCGCCTCTTGGCGCAGGCGCGAGAACATCCCGATAGCGCAATACGACAGGAAGCCGCCCTGCTCCAAGGCTACCTTTTCGCCAAAAGCGGCAGAGAAAAAGAAGCCCTTCGGGAATGGTATAGCCTTTCCCAACGCCATCCCCTTTCTCCCTATGGCATGGAAGCGACTTTTTGGCGGGCTGACCTCCTCCTCAAGCAAGCCCCTACCCGAGAAGGCGCCCTCTACCTTCTGCGCACTCTAATAGAAAATCCCGCGACCCCGCCAGACCTCCGAGCCGCCGTAGAACGGCGATTAGAGCACTTCTTCTGGCGAGAGTGCGACCTGGGCTGCCTGTGGCACTATGCGTTTTACGGACATCCTACCTTATATCCCTTCGTACAGCCTGCCCTCACATATCAACTGCGACAGGGGTGCCACTGGCGGCTCTGGCGCCTCTGGGAGCGGTTTCATACGCAGAGTTGCGGAGAAGTGCCAAACACGCTGCATTTAGACGCCCTCATGGCGGGAACCCCCATAGAAACGCTTCGCGTCACTCTGCTGCTACCCCTGATGGCTTCGCAGGAACGGCTCTCGCCTTTTGTAGAGTTTTGGCAGGGCTTTGAACTGGGGCTAACCACAGGAACTTCTCCTTATGCCGCATGGGTGGTGCGCGTTGAGGATAGCGAGCGTAATCCCCTCCGCATTCAAGAACTGCTCAACGAATGGGCAACCGAGCCGCCCGACATCATCGTGGGTGAAGTATCCTGGAGCCTCAATCAACCTATCGCCGACTTCTGCGAAAAAAATGGGATTTGGCACGCTATCCCCATCAACCCCGCTTATCCTCGTCGCAGAATGGCTATACCCCTCACCCCACCTGCGAACTGCACAGGCTCACTACTTGCCGATAAAATCGCCGCTGAAAGGCTGGAAGGAGGCATCCTCTTATATGAAGAAGGCGATCCCCTCGCTCAAGCCATGTTAGAAGGCTTTCGTCTGCGTAAGTGGGTACCTGCCTACCCCGTCCCCGGAAACTTAGCAGGGTTTATCAGTCGATGGAAAGCGCTCACCGACTCCCTCGGGATGGCACAGTGGTACGGCGTTTTCATCTCCCAGGAAGAAATCGTGAGCTATCTCCTCCATGCGTTGAATAGCGCCGCTAACCCTAAACTGATTATGGGCATGGAGAACTGGCTGCTTTTTGGACGGACAGACTTGCGCGACTACCGCCGCTTACGGATTTGGATACCTGAGTCGCTCATACCCGACAGCACTTTATGGAGCGCTTTTGAACAAAAAGCTCGCCTTCAATACGGCAAGCGGATCACCTTCTTCCATGCCCAAGGGTATGATGCCGCTAACCTCCTCACAAAGCTATCCCATCAGTATGAACGAGCACGCCTGCCCCAAGCTGAATACGCCGGCATCTTAAACTTCTATACTATACCGCCTGTATGCGAGCATTACCGCTTTAGAATATGGGTGTATGAGCGTGGAGAAGCCCGCATCCGTGGAGAACCGTAGATACCTTGCCCAAATCAAGCTCCCTGGCTGGCATCAGCAAGCCCTGGCCACTGCCGAAGCTCTCGTTATTGGCGTAGGGGGCTTAGGAACGCCCGCTGCCTTATACCTCGCCGCTATGGGGATTGGGCGATTAGTGTTGGCCGATCCTGACACCGTCGCCGAGGAAAACCTTCACCGTCAGCCCCTTTATACCCCAGACACCATTGGTCGCCCCAAAGTAGAGGTCTTATCCGACTTTCTCTTGCGACTTCGTCCCGACCTACACATAGAATGCTACTCTGAGTGGGTAGATGAGCGCTTCCTCAGCGAAGTCGGCGCCCGCGCAGAGATCTGGATAGATGGCACAGACAACCTCCAAAGTCGACTTGCCATAGATAGCGCTGCCATCGCCCTGCGAAAGCCCTGGGTCTATGGGGCTATCTTCCAGTGGGAAGGGCAGGTAGCCCTCATAGAAGGCGTAGCATACACAGAACTCTTCGGGAGAGGAATAGAAGCCCCTTCTTGTGCAGAAGCCGGCGTATTAGGCGCGCTGCCAGGCATCATCGGCAGTTGGCAAGCTGCCCTCGCTGCCCAGTACCTTTCCGATCGCTTCTCCACGCCCATCAATCGGCTCTTCCGTATAGACCTCCGCATAGGAGAAACGCATACCTTCTGGCTACCCGCTCCGTCTATACCCGAGACCTTAGACCTTTCCTTTGCCCAAGCCCGCACCCTCCCCGACGCTTATTGGATAGATATCCGCACCGACAACACTTCTCCGCTGCCTTTCCCCGCCGAACAAAAAAACTGGTACGACTGGGACAACTGGATACTGCCCGCTTCGCCAATCATTTTGCTTTGTGATGCTGGCAACCGCAGCCGTCAAATCGCTTACGCGCTGCGTAAGAAAACCGGACGCAAAGACATTTTTAGCCTAAAAGACGGCATGCTCGCCATTCGTTCTAATATCCAAAGTTAGCTTCTTATGCGAGAAGCCGCTTCACCGACTTGTGAAGATTTTGCGAGCGCCACCTCCAAGAAGCCCAACCCGTATTGGCGCGATGCGGAAAGTAATGCGCCCCTTTGGTATTATTTACCGATGCAGAAATGAGAAAAAATATGCCCAAGCACTTCATCAGGGGTGATTTCGCCTGTGATCTCGCCGATGGCGGCTTGAGCGGCACGGAGTTCTTCTGCGAGAAGTTCTGTGCCCCCGCCGTTACGCAGGAGCGCTAAGGCGCTCTCTACAGCCACCTGCGCCCTTGAAAAGCTCTCATAATGCCGTGCGTGCGCTATCAGGGTTTCGCTCCCTGCACCGAGCGCCTCCAACTTCTGCACAATCGCTGCTTCTAACACCTGCAGACCTGTTCCATTTCGAGCGGAGATAAAGACCACATCCGCCTCAGGTGCTGGTGATACTGAGAGGAGATCAGCTTTATTTCCTACCCAGATGATAGGCGGCAAACTTTCAGTGCCGAGGAGGGCTGGGGCATAGGTACGCGCTTCGGTGAGGGTCTCTTGCGCCGCATCAAATACATATAAGATGAGGAATGCCTGCCGTACTTTTTCCCTTGCTCTTCGGATGCCTTCTGCTTCTATGGCATCGGCGGGATTTTCTCGCAATCCTGCGGTATCTATCAGCCGCAGTTCGTATCCGCCTAAGAATAACCTTTCCTCCACTGTATCGCGTGTAGTGCCGGGAAGGTCAGAAACGATGGCTCTATCTTCGGCAAGCAGGGCGTTGAGGAGGGTAGACTTGCCTGCATTAGGGCGTCCGACTATGGCGATAGGGATACCTTGGCGCACTGCTTGCCCGACCCGATAAGAGCGCAATAGGGCTTGAATTTCTGTCTGCATCGCTACTAATAGGGTTTCAAGCTGCGCCCGAGAGGCAAACTCCACATCCTCCTCACTAAAATCCAACTCCAACTCTAAGAGGGCGAGCAGTTCTATGAGCTGCGCCCGAAATCGCCGCACCTTCTCATAATAAGCGCCTGTAAGCTGGCTCATGGCGAGACGGTGGGCGGCGGCGCTTTGGGCTTGGATGAGGTCTGCTACGGCTTCTGCTTGGTCTAAGGAAAGTTTGCGATTGAGGAAGGCTCGGAGCGAAAACTCCCCCGGACGCGCCAGTCGAGCCCCGCCTTCTATGCACCGCTCCACCACACGCCGCAAAATATACAAGCTGCCATGACAGGCGATTTCAACCACATCTTCGCCCGTATAGGAGTGAGGCGCAGGAAAATAAGTCAGCAAAACTTGGTCTAAAAGGCTTCCATCCGCTTCTCGGAGCACGCCGTAATGCGCTTGGCGCGGACGAGGCTTTTTCCCTTCCCAAAACGCCAAAACAATCTCCAGCGCCTGAGGACCACTAAGTCTGACGATACCTATAGCCGCCGGCGCCCAGGCTGTCGCCACAGCTACTATTGTATCCCCCATACCATTCACTGCTTTTCCCCTGGCACGACATAGCGCTTATCCTTGACGCGGGCATAACCCCCGCGGGCTTTTTGGATGACGCCTGTCCGCCCCGTTTCTATGCCTACTTTTTCAGCTTCCTTGTAATACAGGCGGGCATTATGCCAGTCGCCCACTCGCTCATAAAGCTGCGCTAAATACAAAGCGGCATAGGCTTGCATCCAGCGGTTTTGCTGGGCAACTTGGCGAGTAGCTTGATAATAAGCAAAGCGCGCAGGCTCTTCCCGTTGAGAGCGGTGATACAAGCGCCCATAAGTGTAATAAAGTGCCGTACGCTGATCGCCAGAAAGCCGATGGATCTGCACACGAAGGGGTTCTAAGGTATCTTGTGCAGCGGCATAGGATTTTCCATGCAGAAGCCACCGCGCTGCCCAGAGACGCATTTCTACGGTATCTGGCGGGACTAATAACCACTGCCGCGCGAGCCCTTGGGCAAAAAGGTCTTCTTCCCATAGCAAACTCTGGTAACCCACCGCCCGCTGCCAATATGCCCGAGCGCGCGTCGTGTCCCCTTTGAGAAAAGCAATATATCCAGACCAAGCTTGTACGGCTGCAACGCCAAATGGCTGTCCTTGAATATCTGTAAATGCATTCCATGCAGCGAGCGCCGCATCCCAGCGCCCCATGTACAAATAAAGCTTCCCAAGCCAGTAATACGGATAAGGAAAGCGACTAATCTGAGGGCGCAGCGTTAGGGTACGCAATAGCGTCTCTGCTTCAGCAAACCGCCCCTCCTCTAAGGCATACAAAGCTACGGAAAACTTCCACAGAAAAGGCGGCTCCCGCTGCGAAAAAAGCTGACGACGACAAGTATCTAACCACAAGGAAGCAAGCGTATCCAGGTTTCGCAGCACATAGAAATAGAGCAAGCTACTCTCCCATGCCATGTATTCGTTGAGAGCACTGGCTCGGCGCAAAGCAGCGAGAGCACTTTGCCAGCGGCTCTCTGGCTTACCCGGCAGCCAGTCTCCATACGGTGGGGGCAGCGTCGCAAATATCACCTGCCATAGCCCCCGCCACTGATGGGTCAAAGGATCCTTTTCTACACCTTTTTGCAGAAGGCGCCAACTTTTCCATGCCGCATATCCCGCCGAAAACCAGTTCTGCTCCAAAACATGAATGATCGCTCTCTGGGCATACATATCTGCCGCCAGTTCGGGGAGGACCGGCGCTATCTGGCGCTCAAAGAGCCGCTCCGTAAGCTGAGTGACCTCCCAGAATGCCTTACGGTCACTTGGATGCACTGGGAAAAGAGCCTTGAAGAAGGCAATACGGTGCTGGTCCCAAGTGATGTAGGAACCATTCCATTCGGCAGCCACTTCGCGTTCTGCCGCCTCAAAGTCTAAGTCCCAAAGCGCATATACAAAAGTGGCTCGCTGCGCCCAGAGGACACTAAGGCATAGACTTAGCCACCTCAGCGTAAAACTCCTCATCTACGAGGAATCGCCCACAACTTTCGCAAATGATGATCTTATCGCGCTGTTTGATTTTCCGATGCATTTCGCGAGGCAGGAGCGTAAAACACCCCCCACAGGCATAGCGCCCTTCCAACCGTTCGGTGGAAATGATGGAGCACACGGCTTTGCCGCCTCTAAAAGAACGGCGCCGCCGCTCAAAAAGCAAAAAGAGTCGCGGATCTTGCTCTTGAAGGACTTTGCTCAAATCTTCTATCTGTTGCAGAAGAGCAGCTTCTTGTTCAGCTGTGTGCTGGATGATCTCTTTCAGGCGCTGCTCTTTCTCTGCGATGCGGGCTTGCAGTTCATTCAAGGTAGCTTCGTCCTCAGCGTATCGTTGTCGCAGACTATCCGCCTTGTGTTGCAAGCGCCGAATATCTTGGAGGTTTTTCTCTATGGTGAGGTGGGTTTCTTTGATCTCGCTCTCTATCTTGTAGTACTCTTGATTGGTACGGACGGCTTCCAACCTTTTGCGGAGCTTCTGCTCGTGGTCGCGCAAGCTATCGTTGCTGACATGGAGCGCACGAGCCTCCGACTCGGCTTGACGAATCATCTCCGCGGTTTCAGATAAGGCATGTTGGATAGTCGCGACTTTATCTCGGAGGTCTTCAATCTGTTGCGGAAGGTCACCTTGTCGAGCCCGTACCGCATGCAGCCTATCATACAAAACCTGCAACTTGATCAGGTCTACAAGCCGTTCTCGGACTTGGGAAGTATCGGTCGTCATCATAGCCAGTATTCTACGGGATTGGTTCGGATGCGAGTGGAAAAGATAGAAAGGTCAGGGAAGTGCCGCTTGAGGTAAGCGGCGATGTGGTCAGCGATCCAGACTTCGGACTCATAGTGCCCAATATCTATGAGCCAGAGGCGTCCCTGCGCTTCAAAAAATCGGTGATAGGGAATATCCGCTGTAAGAAAAGCATCTACCCCGGCGCGTAGGGCTTCTGGGAGAAGAAAGCTGCCAGCGCCCCCACACACGGCGACCCGCTGGATAGCCGTCTGCGGTCCCCGCACATACCGCAAAACAGGGATAGAAAGGGCTTTTTGAACATGTTTGAGAAAATCTTCCACGGCAAGAGCTACACTGCCCCGACCGATGTACCCAGCACCGTGATCGTTGACTGGTCGCAAAAAACCCTCAGGAATAATACCCAGTGCCCGACAAAGCGCATAACTCACCCCCTCTTGTGCATGGTCTAAGTTAGTGTGCATAGCATAGACGGCGATGTCTGCCCGAATGCAGTCGTAGATTAGCTTATCGGCGTAGCTGTCCCATGCAAGGCGCGATTTCTGCCCAAACCAGATGGGGTGATGGACGACGATAAAATCTGCGCCGACCGCTTGCGCTTCTTGGAGGATGTCTGGCGTAAGGTCAAGGGCAGTGAGAATGCCAGAGATGGAGCGGGTGGGGTCGCCCCACAGCAGACCCACAGTATCATAAGAGTCTGCCCAGCTGGGAGGCGCCCACCGCTCCAAAGCCTCTATGACCGTCCGGCGTGTAGTCACGCGCTGGGGGTGCCTTTTTCTTTCTTTTTGCGGGAAGAGGTAGAAGCCTTAGCCTTAGTGGCTTTGGGCTCTGGCTGAGGTACGGAAGCGACTTGCAAAAGCTCCGGCGCAGGGAGCTTGTACTCTGTCTGCTCACGCAGCCGTTCAATATAACCCGTACCAGCGGGGATCTTTTGTCCGGTGATTACATTTTCCTTAAGCCCCACAAGTTCATCTGTGCGAGCGGTGACTGCAGCATCAATAAGCACTCGGATAGTCTCTTGGAAAGAGGCGGCAGAGAGCCAGCTGCGTGTAGTTGCCGCCGCCTTGGAAATCCCCAATAGTTTGGGCTGGGCAATAGCCGGGCGGGCCGGTCTAGCCTGAATCTCGGGACGCCCCTGCGCCCGAAGCGACTCATTAGTCTCCTCTAACTGGGTCTGCGTAATAAGCGACCCCACCTGCAGTTCTACCGCCCCGCCCGGATCGGTGACGATGTACTTATCGGCAAGCAGCGCATTTTCTTGGAAGTACTCAGACTTATCCACTACCTCCTCAGGCAGGAATATTGTATCCCCCGGCTCTACAATCTCCACCTTCTGCAGCATTTGCCGCAGAATGATCTCCAAGTGTTTGGTACTGATGCGCACTGCCTGAGGCGCATAAATGAGCTGGATATTACGCAAGAGATACTCTGCCACTGCCGAGACTCCCAGTATGCGCAGAATATCATGTGGGCTTATTGGACCATCGCATAGCGGCTGTCCTGCACGCACTTTGTCCCCGTCTTGCACAAGCAGAAGGCGCGAGGTGGGCACCTGATGGACGACAGAGACCGTTCCATCTGGGGAAACGACCTCTATCTCTTGGCGAGTAGAGCGACGCCGACTGCGCATACGGACAATCCCATCTATTTCAGCCAGAACCGCTGCGGAGTTAGGGGAGCGAGCCTCAAAGAGTTCCGTTACCCGCGGAAGCCCTCCAGTGATGTCTGCGGTCTTTGCTGCTTGAACAGGCGTGCGAGCTAAAATAGCGCCAGGCGCTACCCGCTCTCCATCTTGCACCATAATGCGCGCCCCTACCGGCAATATGAAGCTTTCTATCGGCTCCCCATATTGATTCACAATCTCAATCGTCGGGGTCAAAAACCTATCCGACGACTCCGTGACGATATACTCATCCTGCTGAGACTCCTCAATATGCTCTTTGCGATAGGTCTTCCCTTCAACGAGGCTTTGCCAACGGACGATGCCTCCTTCACTGGTGAGAATATGCCGAGCGTAGGGGTCCCATGTACAGATTTCTTGCCCTTTTTCTACGAGCTCGCCCGGTGCCACCCTGAGCACCGAAGCATACGGTACATCTGCCCGCCAGAGTATCTGTCCCGTTTGTGGATGTCGCAGATAGACCTCCGTTGTTCGGCTCAAGACGACAATTTCCTTTTCCCCTCTATGGATCCGTTCCACTGTGCGGAGGTCCTCACTGAACTCCACGATACCACTGTATTTAGCTTTGAGGGCGCTCTGCCCGGCGATGCGTTGGGCAGCGCCACCCGTGTGGAAAGTCCGGAGGGTAAGTTGCGTCCCCGGCTCCCCAATAGACTGCGCTGCAATAATCCCTACCGCTTCCCCAATCTCTACCAGACGCCCTATGGCTAAATGTCGCCCATAGCATTTCTGACAGATCCCTCGTTCGGCTTCGCAGGTAAGGGGCGAGCGTACCTCTACCGCCTCTATCCCTGCGGCTTCTATGGCTTTGGCTATTTCATCTGTGATTTCTTCACCTGCGCCGCACAGCTTTTCGCCAGAGACGGGATGATAAATGTCATTCAACGCGAAGCGTCCGGCGATCCGCGAGGCTAAGGACTCCACTAACTCTTCGTTTTCATCGTATAGAGCTGTGAGCCGCAGCCCTCGGAGCGTTCCACAGTCATGTTCAGTAATCACCACATCCTGTGCCACATCCACGAGCTTGCGCGTAAGATAGCCAGCGTCAGCGGTCTTGAGAGCGGTATCGGCGAGCCCTTTGCGAGCACCGTGCGTGGAGATGAAGTACTCAATCACATTCAGCCCTTCGCGCAAGCTGGACAATATCGGCGTTTCTATGATTTCCCGTGCGCCAAGCCTACGCTGCGGCTTATTCATAAGACCACGCAGGGCGCAAAGCTGACGCACTTGTTCGCGCGATCCCCGTGCGCCCGAGTGCATCATCATGTAAATCGGATTGAACCCATCTTCATGCGCCTTAAGCTCACGGATGAGTTGATCCGTGATCTCATTAGAGGTACGCGTCCAAAGGTCAATGATCTTATTGTACCTTTCCCCATCACTGATAAGCCCCATCGCATACTCCTGACGAATCTCTTCCCGCTGCCGAAAAGCCTCTTGGATGAGCCGCTCCCGATTAGAGGGTACTATCACATCATGCAAGGTGAAGGATAACCCACCTTTGAATGCTGACTGGAAGCCCAACTCCTTGATTTTGTCCAGAAACTCCGCTGTGCGCCGGTGATCGGTGCGCCGAAAGACCTCCATGATCACATCCCGAATCGCACTCTTTGTAAGGAGCCCGTTGACATAGGGCATCTCTGGCGGAAGCGTCTGATTGAAAATGACCCGTCCTGCTGTGGTAGTGATGCGCCGCCAGTTTCCAACCACTTCTTGGTATTTGTCTTCTGGCTCATCGCCCAGTACCCAGACGGGCTTATCCAAAGGCAGCCGCACCGTCACAATCGCATGCATATCTATCCGCCCCGCATGATAAGCTTGCAGCACATCCGCTATATCAGCAAAAGTCATACGCTCACCTTTGGCGCCGCGACGCAGCTTTGTGATATAGTATAGCCCCAATACCATGTCCTGCGAAGGCACAGCTATCGGCGCACCATTGGCAGGGTGGAGGATATTGTGACTGGAAAGGAGTAGAACTTGCGCCTCCATGATAGCCGCTTGGCTGAGCGGCACATGGACCGCCATTTGATCCCCATCAAAGTCAGCGTTATAGCCTGTACATACCAGTGGGTGCAGTTGAATAGCCTTACCCTCTACAAGTCGCGGCTGAAATGCCTGTATGCCTAAACGGTGCAGCGTCGGCGCCCGGTTCAATAGCACTGGATGCCCCCGCAAAACATTTTCCAAAATGGGCCAAATGCGCGGGTCTTTCCGTTCTACCAAACGACGACCGCTTTTCTCCGTGCGGGCAATCCGCTGCGCTAAAAGATCCCGGATGATAAACGGCTTGAAGAGCTCCACCGCCATGTCTTTGGGAAGGCCGCACTCATGGAGCTTGAGGTGCGGTCCTACCACGATCACTGACCGCCCCGAGTAATCTACCCGCTTACCCAGTAGATTTTGGCGAAAACGCCCTTGTTTGCCTTTGATATTTTCACTAAGCGAACGGAGAATCCGTCCTGAGGCGCTCTCTGCTGAGGCTCGCGTCTGATTGCGCTTGCGGGCGCTGTCCAATAGGGCATCCACCGACTCTTGAAGCATCCGCCGCTCGTTGTTTAGCAGAATCTCCGGAGTACGATTCTCCATCATGCGCTTGAGGCGATTATTCCGCTGAATAAGGCGACGATACAGGTCATTCAAGTCAGCGGCGGTGAAGCGCCCCCCTGGCAGCGGAATCAGCGGTCGCAGTTCTGGCGGCACCACCGGTATCACCCGCAAGATCATCCACTCGGGACGATTTTCCACCCGACGATTCGCCGCCCGAAACTCCTCCACTATCTTCAGCCGGCGCAAAATATCCGCACGACGCTGAATAGACACTTCATTAGCGAGTTGTGCCCGCAGTTCAGTCGCAAGCTTGTCTAAGTCTAACCGACTGAGCAATATATCCAGCGCCTGCGCCCCCATTTTCGCCACGAAGCTCTCAGGGCGTATGGCAGGATTCTCCTTTGCCAGATTGCGTAAGTGCCGCAAGATTTCCTGATACTCCTCCGAAGTAAGCAGATCGCCTACTTCTAAAGACTTGGGATCTCGGGCATCCTTACTGCGGCGCACATGCTTGATGACATGAATAGCATCCCCTACCTCTATCACCACATAACGGTCATAATACACAATCTGCTCAAGGCGCTTAGCGTTGTAGTTGAGCAAGGCGCCCAACTTAGGAGGATTGTAGCGAAAGTACCACGGATGCACCACAGGCTCTTGGAGCGAAATATGCCCCATACGAACCCGCCGCCACTTTTTCTCAATCACCTCTACACCACAACGATCACAGCGAATGCCTTTATAGCGGGCGCCTTTATACTTGCCACAGGCACATTCGTAGTCCTTGACAGGTCCAAAAATCCGCTCACAGAAGAGCCCGCCCATTTCGGGCTTGTGCGTACGGTAATCTATGGTCTCTGCCCGAACAACTTCACCGCGGCTCCACTCCAAAATGCGATTCGGTGAAGCCAGCGACAGCGTCACCCGACGAATCGGAACCGGGATAGTTACAGCTGATAACCGAGAAGTAGGTTGATTTTTCGTCTGTTCCATAGGTTAGTTGCAGGTTTAGTCAAATTTTACATCTAAGCACAATCCTCGCAGTTCATTTACGAGGACTTGGAAGGAATCTGGCACACCGAAGTAGGTAATATTTTCCCCTTTGATAATCGCTTCGTGTGCCTTCATGCGTCCATCAATATCATCAGACTTGATAGTGAGCATTTCTTGGAGGAGGTTAGCGGCACCGAAGGCTTCCAGTGCCCAAACTTCCATCTCCCCGAAGCGCTGCCCACCGAAGTGAGAACGCCCACCCAACGGCTGGGAAGTCACGACCCCATACGGACCGACGGAACGGGCATGCATTTTATCATCTACCATGTGGTCAAGCTTGAGCATGTAGATGACCCCGACCGTTGCGGGCTGGTCAAACCGCTCCCCAGTCTGTCCGTCGCGCAGATACACCCGTCCATCACGAGGTAGCCCAGCTTTTTCTAACCACTGATTGACCTCTTCGTAGCTTGCGCCGGCGAAAGGCGGCACTTCAAACTTGACACCAAGCTTTTGCCCTGCCCAGCCAAGGATAGCCTCATAAATCTGCCCAATATTCATCCGAGAGGGTACGCCCAGCGGATTGAGCACGATATCCACCGGCGTCCCATCCTCTAAATAAGGCATATCCTCAATAGGCGCGACTTTGGCGATGACGCCTTTATTGCCGTGGCGCCCTGCGAGCTTGTCGCCCACTTTGATTTTGCGCTTAGAAGCTACATACACTTTTGCCATTTTGAGGACCCCATTCGGCAGCTCGTCCCCTGAGGCAAGGTACTGCTTCTCCCGCTGCGCATCTGCAGTATAACGGCTGTATAAGGCGGCATAGTTCTGGAAAAGGCGCTCTATGAGCAGGTTAGTCTCAGGGTCAGTGGTCCATCCCGTAGGATTGAGGTTCTCAAAGCGGAGAGAGAGAAGCCATTTTTCCGTAGCTTTTTTGGAAGCAGGGGTCAAGTCTTTGCCGGTTTTATCCGTGACAGAAGCGAGTTTCTTGCCCTCTAAGATAGGGAGGAGCTTTTGAGCCATTTTTTGATTGAGCTCTGCGATTTGCTGCATGAGCCGATCATCAATCTCCTTCTCCCGCTGGCGACGCTCCTCCTGGGTAGCTGCCCGCCGATCCTTACGGTATAAATAAGTCGCTATCACATATCCATGCGAAGCCGGCGGCATGACCAACGAAGTGCTTTTGACCTCAGCACTGCGCTCCCCGAAGATTTGGCGCAAAAGCTTCTCCTCCGGCGTAAGATCCGAACTCTGCCCCTTCGGGGTTACCTTACCCACGAGAATATCCCCTTCTCGCACCTCCGTCCCTACCACAACAATCCCATTCTCGTCTAAAAACCGTACGCGGTCTTCACTTTCGTTGGGCAGTTCGCGGGTAAGCTCTTCTGGACCGGCTTTGGTCTCCCGCACCTCTACCTCAAACTCTTGGATAGTGATACTTGTAAGCACATCATCCTGCACCAGACGCTGGGATATTACAATCGCATCCTCAAAGTTATACCCCTGCCAAGGCATGAAAGCTACGAGCAAGTTTTTCCCCAACGCCAACTCTCCCCCCTCTATGGAGAAGCCCTCCACCAAGGGCTGCCCTTTCTCTACGCGCTGCCCTTTTCTGACGATAGGACGAAGGTTGAGGCAGGTGTTTTCATTCGTGCGACGAAACTTCGGTATCTCATAGGTGACGACATTTGAGGAGAAGCTCACCAGCTCTTCTTCGGGCGGGCGCTCATACCGTATGCGGATTTGCTTAGCATCCACGTATTCCACCACGCCCGGATATTCTGCATAGATCAGTACGCGGCTGTCACGAGCGACGTGTTTTTCCATGCCTGTCCCGACGATGGGGGCTTCGGGACGCAGGAGAGGTACAGCTTGCCGCTGCATGTTAGAGCCCATGAGAGCACGGTTGGCATCATCGTGCTCCAAAAATGGTATCAAACTCGCCGAAAGCCCCAAGAGTTGATCAGGCGCTACATCAGTAAACTTGACCTCCTCAATAGGTACTTCGGGATACTCGCCTTTATAACGCACCTGTATCTCTGTCGGCGTATGTCCATTCAAGAAGGGGCGAAGCGGAGCAATTGGGTATTTCTCCTCTTGGTCAGGGGCAAGGTAAACGACTTCTTTGCGATTGGGCTTTCCATTCTCAACTGGGTGATAAGGCGTCTCTAAAAAGCCGAGGTCATTCACCCGGGCATAGATAGCGAGAGAGTTGATGAGCCCGATATTTGCTCCTTCTGGGGTCTCAATCGGACAAATCCGCCCATAATGAGAATAATGCACATCCCGAGCCTCAAAGCCTGCATGTTCTCGCGAAAGCCCTCCTGGACCGATAGCCGTGATACGGCGCTTATGGGCAAGTTCAGAAAGGGGATTCGTTTGGTCCAAAAGTTGGCTAAGCTGCCCCTGCGAGAAAAAGGTATTGATGACCCCAGTGAAAGGACGCTGCGTAATAATGTCCGAAGGTTTGAAGTTTTCGGACTCATAAGTGCTCATTTTTTCGCGAATGGTACGAGCAAGGCGCGATATACCGGTAGAGACTTGCAGGTAAATCTGCTCTCCGACCGTACGGATACGCCGATGGCTCAAATGGTCCTCTTCATCGCCTTCGGCTTCCCCACGCAAAAGCATTTGGAGGCGATTGATGATAGCCGCCACATCCTCTAAGCGCAAAATCGGATCGTTGTACCGCTGCTCTCCGTAAAGCTTACGATTTATTTGAAAGCGCCCGACAACCCCTAAATCATAGCGCTTATCGGAGAGGACTTGCTTCTCTACAAAAGCCCGAGCGGCTTCTTCATCAGAGGCGTTCTCTATGCCGCGCAGGAGCTTGTATATCTCCACACAAGCAGAAGAAAGCGAGTGACTGGGATCTTTGGCAAGCGTACTGAGGATGATATGCTTTTCATCCATGTACTCTGGCTTGACGAGGTAAATCGTATCTACCAGCGGCAAACTGCGCAGTTGCTCCCAGTCTTCCGCCGAGAGAATGTGCCCTATCTCAAAAACTGTATTGACCCGCGAGACACGCGAAGTCTCCCCCGTCTCCGGGTCGGTATAATCCTGCTGATCTACTGTAGAGATGCGCGTGGCAAGCTTACGACCGACATACTGAGCAAACTGCTTTTCGTTTCGGATCTGACTAAGCTTTACCTCATCAGCCAGCCCAAAGTATCGCACAATATCCCCATCTGAACTCAGCCCCATCGCCCGCAAAAGCAGCGTAACAGGCACCGCCTTCTTTCGGTCAAAATATACCCGGGTATACCCCGTAGAGTCCGTGGCAAACTCTATCCAAGTGCCTTTTTGGGGGATGACCCGAGCACCATAGGTCATTTCCGAAGTCCCTGCTCGTGATGTAGCCGAAAAGAGTATCCCCGGCGAGCGGTGCAACTGATTGATAACCACACGCTCCACGCCATTGATAATAAAAGTGCCTTGGGGGGTCATGTAGGGGATCATACCGAGAAAGACCCATTCGCTCTTTGTCTCAAACATGGTATTGTCAGGCTTGAGAGCGCGCAGCGTAAAAAGTACCTTGAGCTGCACCCCATACGTCAAGCCTCGTATCTTGCACTCCTCAGGCGTGTAGCGCGGCGGCTCCAAAACATACCCCGCAAAGTCCATCTCATACTCCTCCCGGCTATCACGAACAGGAAAATGTTCCTTGAAGGCTTTATACAGACCTTCTGATTCCTGCTTGTCAGGCGGCGTGTGAAGGTCTACAAACTTTCGGAATGACTCCAACTGAACGGATAATAAGTCCGGTACAGGAACTGTAGCTTCGTACTGTGAAAAACGAATGCGGTTGTGAGTCATAGTTAGGTTCCAGTGAGTTCGATAAGTGAAAGGAGCCTGCACTTAGCCTGCATCAGGCTAAGTGCAGGGGTAGAGGAAGCAAGGGAGCGACGCACTTACTTGACTTCAACGTCGGCTCCGAGTTCAGCAAGCTGTTGGCGGATTTGCTCGGCTTCTTCTTTGGAGATTTTTTCCTTGATGGGCTGCGGGGCTTTATCT